>JBGAVF010000016.1:0-19441 GCA_044228315.1 Bacteroidia bacterium
GTTCCCGTAATAGTATTTGATCTTAAATACCTTTTGCAATTGACAATAAAAAAAAAGCCTCCTGATCTCCGGGAGGCTTTTTTATTTTAAATGAGTGAATCACACATCAGCGGTTCACCTGGATTTTTTCATTGGCGATCGTTTCCTGACGGTCATTGATGACATGTAGAAAATAATTTCCATTACTCAGCCCTGCGGTTGGAACGGATAGTATTGAGTTGCTCACATCACTCGTGCCTGTGGCAACTACCCTTCCGGTAATATCGGTGATGGAATACTGCAGGTGGGTAAAGTTTCTTCCCATGAACTGCACGTTCACAATATCGTCATGCACCGGGTTTGGAAATACCATGGTAGTGTATGGGGTCTCATCCGGAGCCACACCATTTGTCCAAACTTCATCAGAATGCATATATACGGCGGTAGTGGTGGTGAAATCCCGGTTATCGTACCAGTATCTTACGAGGTAATTGAAAAACCCTTTCCGGTAATAATTGTATGCATTGTTGACCTCCATTTTCTGTCCCTGCGTGACACCAAAAGCGGTGAGCAGCACACCCGGAGCAGGCGCTCCATTGAGATAAAAACTGTCGAGGGTATAATTCGATGTTTTCACCATCAGCACATCGTACTGTTTGCTGGGACCTTTGCTGGTGTATGTTTTCATTTTGCCCCATCCTACCACGCTGTCGGATCGGTAATAGGTTATGATATGTTTGCCTGGAGCCTTCTTAAGGCTTAATGCGGCTACCGACAGTTCAAAGGCAACTTCCCTTCTTGAAACCGATTTCCAGGCGGTGCCTGCTGTCATGGGAAACTGCATAAGCCGGCGGGGGGTATTGGCAATTACAGTTTGAGCCGGGAATACAATACTGTCGGCCGTGCTGCCGGTATAGGCCGATATTTCATAGGCCTGACCGGGTATATCGTACCCGATCTCATCCACACCGTTGGCATTGAAATCCCATTCCAAATAGGTATCATAGGTAGCATTGGCAGTAAGATGCTTGGAAAAATACCAGTAAACATTTACGCCTTTATTGGTCCAGTACGGATCCGTTTCGGCAGGATAATCGTTTTGCCATGTCCCGGTGGTTGTAAGTGCCGAAACATCCCACGACGCATTGGTGCCCATGGCCGGGTTGGTGGCAGTACCGCTATAGGTGTATCCGTTGAAAACAGAAGCCGGCACGGGCATATCAGCCGCTGTAATGGTGATGGCCTGCTGCGACCGGGCGGTCAATGAGAGTAATAACAACAAGAAGCTGTAATGAAACTTTTTCATAGTGAGGTAGTAGATTAGTTTTGGTAAAGGCAAATATACCGCATCTCACCACAATATAAGAACAAATACTACCCTGACAGCGCACTTTTCATCGGGTTCCAGTAATACTCCTTCCAACCTTTCTTCAGGTCGTTGAGTTTGTGTTCGGGTATGCCGGTTTGTGTAAAGGTAAGTCGGGTGCCATTATCCTTCGTTTCGAACCGGAAGGTGCAAACGGAATAATGCTCATCGGGCCAGCCGTCTTCTTTAAAATGCCAGGCCTGCACGATCTTTTTCCCGGGTTCCAGTTCTATATTGTAACCGTGCGCATATCCGTCGAATGCGCGAAAAGTACCTTTAATTTTTTTGCTCATGGTAACCGGTCCTCCCGTGAAAGCGGCATGTTTTTTCTCATCCATAATGAGTTCATATACGTCGTTCGGTGATGCCTTAAAGGTAACCGATTGTTTCAGAGTAGCTGTTTTCATAATATAAAATTACGTATCCTGTTGTAATAGAAAAATCTTTTCCTTTTAAATTCACTTCATTATTTGTCATAACGTACGGAATACCCGCGTGTATCGAGATGCACCATATGATTCGACGGGTAGGCGTGGCGGGTATATGTACCAAAGGCCCCTTTCAGGTCGGGATGTTCTTTTTCCACTTCCGCATTGGCAAGCTCCAGTAACCGTATATCGGCCGAAGTAAATTTCCCGTCACCATCCGCATCAATGATCCATAGATCCATGGCTTTGCCACTGAGGTGCATGGAATGTGGCGATGACAAGGGCAACAATTTATTATACGCCCCGGAACGTTTGCCGCTGATTACCACGTACCGTAAGGTGTAGCCTTTCACCTTCAGGTAGTTCTCTATATAGGTTACTTTGTTTCGAATAGCCTGATCGGGAGGCGCAAGCAGGGTGAAGCGCACGCTCAAGGCGCCCAATACTGCAAGCAACACAAAAATTTTCCATCGGTTATTCTTCTGCATACCAACTGTTTAACAGACTTAACGCACGGTCGCGGTTTTTAATGCAGAAATCCGATTCATAAAAAAACCCCGAAGGGATGCTCCGGGGTTTTAGTTTATTTGATAATTGGATTAATGCACCACCACCAGTCGTGCCGACTGACGGGTACCGTCGTGATCCACCACGGTGATGTAATTGCCGTTGGCCAGCTGGTTTACATACATACCGTAGTTATTCTTTCCGCTGGTTGTGTTGATCTCCTCTTTCATCACCAGACTTCCCTGCATGTTGTAAATGCTCACGGTTGCCTTGCCTGCTTTTTTAGTGATGAAGCTGATGGATGTTTCGGTGGTGGCCGGATTCGGATATACCGATACGGCGGTGAGGTTTTCATCCACCTTGTTCATTCCCACCCGTGCATACGAGGTGCTCATAAAGAAACCACGACCGTGGGTAGCGATGAAGAAACGGGGACCTTCAAATTTGTACCAAGGACTCGGGTTTTTGTACTGACGGATCATGAAGGTTGGTACATTGGCCATACCGTTATTTTCCTTGGCATAGGTTGGAGAACCACCGGTGAAGTTACGGCTTACAAATATACCGCGCTCGGTAGCCAGTATCAGCATGTTTGGATCATCCCAGTTGATTTCGGCATCGTACACCGGTATTTTCGGCAAATTACCCTGAATGGAGTTGTACGAAGGTGAATTGGCGATACTGTTGGTACTGTAATACACGTAATCGTTATTACCCCAGTTACCCAGTGTGATCAGTGATTTATTCTTATCGGTTTTGCTGAAGGAAACACCGGCAATAAAGCGTCCGCCGGAGCTAAATACATTGGTAACTTTTACATTGGATACCCATGCATTGGCCGAGTCGAAAATGCCTTTGGAAAGGATGCTGTCAACACGTACTACCAATCCGTTGCTCATACCCACCAGAATGGTGTTTCCATCCTGTGACACATCAATACACGAACCGGTACCGCTGATATTGGTAAGACGGTACCAGTTTGGTACGGCACTGAAGTCACGGTATACATCTTTTGCCACCCAGATGGCTCCTTTTCCGGCTACAAAAACCATGGAAGTGGAGTCAGTGCCTTTGCTTTCCCAAAGGGCGAATTGCGGGTTGAACACACCCGAGTCTTTACAATACGCCGACATGCGGGCATTGTAGAAAGCCTGGTCGTATTTTGCCGATTTATCGTTGTCGCGGTTGGTGTAGTTACGGTACGATTCAATGTCGGTGTCGTAGGTACTGAAGAGGGCATATCCGTTGATCTTTTGCGAGAACTCGGCCGCACCTCCGTCACCACCCTGCATTTTCACACCGCTGAGTTTGGTATTGCCCAGCCCGTCAACCAGCCATGAGCCGTTGTCCTGTGATCCGCCACCCACTACCCAGGCATTTTTATTCTGGTCGAAGCCGGCTGCTACAGCAAAGAACTGGGTTACATTGTAGCCGCGGTTGCAGCCAAAGAAGTTTTTACCTTTATCGAGCGACTTGAAAACGCCCCCGTCGTTACCAATATACATGGTAGCCGGTGTTGTTTTGGTATCCCATACAATCGCATGGTTATCGGCATGAACATATTTGTTGGAGAGGGTGCTGAAGTACCAGGCTGAAATAGGGTTGATTCCGGTGGATGGGGTCCAGTCCCATATATCGATACCGCCCAGATACACATGTTCCGGATCGGAAGGGTCAACGGAAGTAACGTTGTTCCAGTATCCCTGACCCTGAAGGTCGCTGCCCAGGATATCGGCGTAAGGTGTAGAGCCCAGCGCCACGCGTGACCAGCCTGTGCCTTTGTCTTTCGATTGCAGCAACGACAGGAAGCGTTGTGTGGTATTGCTGGCGGCCATAGCATATATCATATTCGGATTGCTTGGTGCAATGGCAATGGAAATACGTCCCGGATTTCCACCCCAGTCGCTGGTGGTGAGTATCACTTTATTAAACGTGTTACCGGCATCTTTGGAGATATAGATGGATGGACCCACTACAGCGGCAATGGTTTGTCCGTCGGGGCTGATGTCGAGATCCAGGCAGGCTCCTCCGGTTGGAGAGGCTTTGGTCCAGGTAGCGCCCCCGTCGGTAGTGATGTACAGTCCGTTGGTGTTACCGGCATAAATTTTTGCGGCATTGGTAGGGTCGGCAACGATATCATTGGTATTGGCCCAGTAGTTTTTTGTAGAGGCATCGGTTGATGCAAGGAGTGTGAATGTTACCCCGTCGGTTGATTTGAACACACCCACACCGGCAAATCCCGGAGAATAGTTGGTGGCCCCACCCACGCTTACAAATGCATCTTCACCGGTTCCTACATAAATGGCACCGTCTTTGGCCTGTGTCATACAGCAAATGGCCAGCGACGATAAGGAGTCGTTCACACGGTTCCAGGACGCGCCACCGGTGGTGGATTTCCATATACCACCGCCCACGGATCCGGCATAGATCACGCTGCTGTTGTTGCGGTCGATAACCACTGAACGGGTACGGCCCCCTGAATTATCGGGACCCACTTCGATCCATTGCATGGCACCGGCATTGGTTTTATTCAGTGACTGAAGTGCCGCAATATCGCGGTCGGCTTGCATTACCCAGGCCGGGTCAATTTGGCCGGTTACCTGATTGGCAAGTACCGAATGTCTCCATTCAGCATAGGCATTAGCACTTTCCTTCTCTTTCTGTTCGCGTTTGGCTTCATCCCCTGATTCCGGTGCAAGCACCGATACAGTAAGGAATGATAACGTAACGGCCGCCAGCATGAGGGCAATGGGAGTAAATCGTTTCAATATCATGGGCATTGACTTTTAATATTCTGATAATCGTAAAATCTGGTTTTTGGGTTGCTTGGTAGCGTATGCAAATAAAGAAAAAAAACAGGATTAAAAAAGGTGCTTTTCAGCATGATACGAAGAACGTACAAGGGGACCCGACTCCACGTATGCGAGCCCGCGTTTTAATCCTTCTTCACGGAACATCGCGAATTTTTCAGGGGTCACGAATTCTTTTACGGCCAGATGCATGCGGGTAGGCTGCAGGTATTGCCCCAGCGTGAGCACATCACAGCCGTGGGCGGCCAGGTCGTCCATTACCTCAAATACCTCTTCGTCGGTTTCGCCCAATCCCAGCATCACGCCCGATTTGGTTCTGCGGCCGGCATCTTTGGTACGACGAATCTGTTCCAGGCTCCGTTCGTATTTTGCCTGAGGTCGCACCAGCCGGTACAAGCGCTTCACGGTTTCCATGTTGTGCGAAATTACTTCCGGCTTCTCATCGGTAACCATATACAACAAATCCCACTGGGCTTTGAAGTCGGGGATAAGGGTTTCCATCGTGGTATTCGGATTCAGCCGTTTCACCTCCCTGATGGTTTCGGCCCAAACGCCGGCCCCTTTATCGGCCAGTTCATCGCGGTTCACCGAGGTAAGCACAGCATGTTTTACCTTCATCAGCTGAATTGCTTCGGCCACGCGCCGGGGTTCATCGCGGTCGTATTCGGTTGGCCTTCCTGTAGCTACAGCGCAAAAAGAGCAGCTGCGTGTACAGATATTTCCCAGGATCATGAAGGTGGCTGTTCCGGCACCCCAGCATTCACCCATATTGGGGCAGTTGCCGCTCTCACACAGGGTATGTAGTTTATGGGTATCTACAATATTCCGCACCTGGGCATAGCTTTCTCCCACCGGCAATTTTACCTTCAGCCATGATGGCTTTTTAACCCGCTCCACCGGGGTTGTTAGTGTTGGTTCTGTCATAATGCAATCTTCCTGTACATATTTTGGGTTACCAGTACTTGCCCAAGTTAAAGGCAATGAATACCGTAGGGTAAACCGGGTTGTTTTTAATAGTAGCCATCAGGGGCAGCGACTTGCTGTAGGCGGTTATCATTACGCCGGTTTCAACAGCATGAAAATCGCCCGTATACCGCCCCCAGTTGAAAAGCAGGGAGGCACGGGTGAATACACCCGGCATAAGGGTCATTTGATTCATGCCCGTAAAAAAGGATGCCCCCCCGATGATATTGTTGTACTCAATGGTTGACTCGTTCTCATATTTTACCAGTTCCACATTCGATTGCAGGGTGCCCGGTTTGCGGTCGATGTACAGATACACCGGCTTTAGTAACGCCAGCGATATACCCGCCTGAAGCGAATAAGACAACCCGACATCATTTTTCCCGTTGCGTATGCCGAGTGTTTTCATTTTCCCTACACCGAAATTCAATGGCATGGCAATGTGGGTACGCCCGAATACAAACCCGTTGTAAGGCGGGTTGGAGGTATAACGAAACTCCTTCTGATGACGCATTTTACCAAAGTCTATGGCATAATAACGCAGATTCGAGACATCCCCCTTCCCCCATTTGAAGTGAAGTGCAAAACCGTTCACATGAAGATCGGCTGCGGCAGAAAAAAAACGGGAAGGCACATGTGTATCCTCCCGGGCTATTCCCTGGGCCTGCAAACCACCGGTGAAAGCGGTACACAGCAGCACAAGATGCAGAAGGATGTGTTTCATGAAAACCACAGAAAAGTAACAAACAAAAGTACGATAAGTTTGGCTGATTCCCTGCAACAGACAAAAGTTTTACAGAGGGATGTTGCCATGTTTCTTGGAAGGCAGGTTCACTACCTTTTTCTCCAGCATCTCGAAACCTTTGATCAGACGCGACCGGGTTTCGGATGGGATGATCACCTCATCGATAAAACCCCGTTCTGCCGCACGGTACGGGTTGGCAAAAAGGTCGGCATATTCCTTCTCTTTCTCCGCGAATTTCTGCGCAGGATCGGAGGCCTCTTTAATTTCTTTCTTGAAAATAATTTCGGCAGCCCCTTTGGCCCCCATCACGGCAATTTCAGCGCTCGGCCAGGCAAAGTTGAGGTCGGCACCTATATGTTTGCTGTTCATCACATCGTACGCTCCGCCGTAGGCTTTACGGGTAATTACGGTGATGCGGGGAACGGTGGCCTCGCAAAAGGCATACAATAATTTGGCCCCGTTGGTGATGATGGCATTCCACTCCTGATCCGTGCCGGGCAGGAAGCCGGGGACATCTTCGAACACCAGTAACGGAATATTGAAGCAATCGCAGAAACGCACAAAACGCGCTGCCTTGGTGCTGGAATGAATATCGAGCACCCCTGCCAGATGGGCCGGCTGGTTGGCCACAATACCAATGCTTCGTCCGCCGATGCGTGCGAAACCTACCACGATATTTTCCGCGAAGTTGCGGTGTACCTCAAAGAATGTTTCTGTATCCACCACCTGTTCGATCACTTCCCGGATATCGTAGGGCTGGTTGGGATTTTCAGGGATGATGGCATTGAGTGCTTCACGCATATCCTCCGCATCGGTATTCTCCAGCTTTGGGGTGGTTTCTTCACAATTCGACGGAATATAACTGAGCAGTTTCTTGATGTTCTGTATGCATTCTATTTCATTGGCACAGCTGAAATGGGCCACTCCGCTTTTGCTGCTGTGCACGCTGGCACCGCCCAGTTCTTCGCTGGTCACCTCTTCGTGGGTCACGGTCTTTACCACGTTCGGGCCTGTAACAAACATATAGCTGGTGTTCTCCACCATCATTATGAAATCGGTGATGGCCGGACTGTACACAGCGCCTCCGGCGCAGGGGCCCATAATGGCCGAGATCTGAGGGATGACCCCACTGGCCAGGGTGTTGCGGTAGAATATATCGGCATAGCCGCCCAGCGATACCACGCCCTCCTGAATACGGGCCCCGCCACTATCGTTAAGACCAATGACCGGAGCTCCGTTCTTCATGGCCAGGTCCATCACCTTGCAGATCTTCTCAGCATGGGTCTCACTCAATGAGCCACCGAAAACGGTGAGGTCCTGAGAGAATACATACACCAGTTTTCCGTTCACTTTACCGTAACCGGTAATGACTCCGTCGCCCGGAATGATCTGCTCCTCCATGCCGAAATCCTTGCTGCGATGTGCCACAAAGGCCCCTATTTCCTGAAAGGAACCTTCATCCATAAGAAAGTGAACCCGCTCACGGGCAGTCAGCTTTCCTTTTTTATGCTGGTCGTCGATACGCTTTTGGCCGCCGCCCAGTAAACTTTCTTGTCGCTTTTGGGTTAACTGTTGAATCTTTTGCTGCATGATTTCCGGTATGCCTGAATGGCCGTGCAAATATGAGAAATTTGAGGCAGGTAGCAGGGGCATAATTTATTCCGTCTTTACACATGTATACATTACGGTATCATTGATACCGGAACCGGATGGGTACCCGCCGCGCTTTCCGTATCTTTTCGCTGCGCCGGGTACATTAACCTGCCCTGTGCCTCCGGCTGCATTGCTTGCTTGCGCTTCTTGTATTATCTTCGAACCCTGTGCCGAAACCCATCATTATAGCAATCGACGGCTTTTCCAGCTGCGGAAAAAGCACCCTGGCCAAAGACCTGGCATCGCGGCTCAATTACCGTTACATCGATACGGGTGCCATGTACCGTGCCGTAACGCTTTATTTTATTGAGAACAACATCGACATCACACAGCCGGAAGCAGTGGAAGAGGCCCTTAAACATATCACCATTGAATTTCATCACCATGAGGATACCAATCAGTCGCATACCTACCTCAACGGGACCGACCGTGAGGTCGATATCCGCTCGCTGAAAGTAGCCAATTTGGTAAGTCCGGTAAGCGCCATCAGTGCCGTACGTAAATTTCTGGTGAAGCAGCAGCAGCGCATGGGACTGCACAAGGCCCTGGTGATGGACGGAAGAGATATTGGCACAGTGGTGTTTCCCGATGCGGAACTGAAAATTTTTGTTACCGCCGACCCCGGCATACGGGTGCAACGCCGCTACGATGAGATGATCGCCAAAGGGTTGCCGGCGCAAATTGAAGACGTGGCAGCGAACCTCAGCAACCGCGATGCCATCGATACCTCACGGGCCGATAGTCCGCTGAAAAAAGCCGGAGATGCCATTGAACTCGATAACTCATTTCTGTCGCGACAGGAACAGTTTGAGAAGGTATATGCGCTGGCTCTTGAAAAAATGCGAACCTGATTATTTCTGATTAAATTGCAACGCCCCCTAAGGGTACACGACCATATTACATGAAGCTACTACGAATCACGCTGTTCTCCTTTTCATTTTTACTGATGCTTTCCGCCTGCAACCGGAAACGGGAATTACCCGGTTTCGATACACAGGTGCTGGTTCCACTGGTAAATACATCCATCGGCTTCGACAAGCTGATCGCCGACAGCAATGCCACCGTTAACCCCGACAAAAGCATCGACGTGGTATACCGTTACCCGCTGTACAGCTATACCATGGGTGATGTATTAAAAGTGCCCGACACATCGGTAACTGTATCAGCCAAACTGGCCACCGCCAACCTGTCAAATAGTTTTCTGGAACGACGCATATCATTGGGTGAAATTGCCAAGAGCCTGGGTGTAACCGGTTCCCTCATCATAGCCCTGCACGGAAGCACATCGGTGATCCCGCCCATCCCCACCAGTACACCCAATCAGGTGACCCCTATCGATGCCAACTCTTTCTTCAGAGAAGCCGATATTACCTCCGGATTTCTGGATGCCACTATTAAAAATGATTTGCCCATTGGCATCAGCAACGTAGAGTTCAGGGTTACCAATAAAACCGACGGACAACTCGTGTTCCGCGATACCTTCTCTCTTATCGGTCCGGGCGACAGCGCCACCCGCAGTTACAATATGGCCGGCAAGCATGTGGAAGGCAATCTGGAAGCCACCCTGGTTTCGCTTGGTTCACCGGGGAGTAACGGCATTCCGGTTCCCATCGATACCAACAAGGCCATTATTTTACAACTGAAAGTTCGCAACCTTACCGCCAGCAAAGCCACGGCCATTTTCCCGAAACAGGATCTGGTGAAAGTGGATGATACCATTGTATATGCACTGGGTAAACCACAGATCAAAAAGATGCTCATACGCAGCGGCAAGGTAAAGATGCAGCTCTTTTCCACCCTGCAGGACACGTTATATATCGACTATAAGATACCGAGTGCATTCAAGAACAACGATACGGTGCACATGTATCTGAAGGTACCTCCGGCCGCCCCCGGCGGTGTGCAAAGCATCATTCAGGAAGTGGATCTGCACGATTATACCATTGACCTGAGAGGCAGGAGCGGACTGGCCTCCAACTCGTTCTGGAACATCTTCCGGGCCAGCATCGACAGCACCGGAAAACTTATTCAGCTCTCCACCAGCGACAGTGTATGGATACGGTACGGACTGTATGATATCATACCGGAATTCGCCGAAGGGTACCTGGGACAGGAAAACATTACGGCAAGTATCGGCTTATTTAAAAGCATCCGTTCCGGTATTCTCGACCTGAAAGATATCAATGTGAAATTCACTGTTGAAAACAGCATCGGGGCCAACGCTTCCCTAAACTTCAATTATTTCAATTCAAAAAACACCGCCAAAGGATCGGTGATCACGCTTTCCTCACCGCAGCTGTCATCTCCATTTGCAGTGGCCAAAGGGAACCGCGTAGGGTACACAGCCCAAACCGTAACCAGCAGTATGGCCCTCAATACCACCAACTCCAACATTAAACCATTTATTGAGAATCTTCCCGATGAAGTGTATTATTCCTTCAACGCCACTATTAACCCGGCAGGGAACAACGGGTTCACCGATTTTATTTCCTATTCCAGTTCCTTAAAAGCATTTCTTGAGTTGCAGATGCCCCTGGCCTTCAAAGCGAGCCAGCTCACCCTGGCTGATACGGTGGCCTTCAGCCTCAATCAGGCATCCACCAATTACAGTGTAAGCAACGGCATCCTGAATTTCATTTTCGAAAACAACTTCCCGATCACCTTCAGCTCCCGGATTTATTTTACCGACAGTAACTATAATGTGATCGACTCGGTATTCGGCGGGGCCGGTGCCATCATCAATCCGGGGCCACTGGATCAAACCACCCTGCGTACCACAGGTTTTGCCAAAACCATACTGTCTATGGCCATAGATGCAGCGAAGACGGAGCGCCTGAAGCGGGCCTCACATGCCATCATTCGATCATCACTGAATACCAGCGGCAGCAACTACCTCAAGCTTTACAATGACTATCAGTTAAAATTAAAAATCACCGGAGAATTTACCTACCATGCAGGCAAGCGTTAAACCATTTATTTTTCTTCTTTCACTGTTCGGAACTTTCCTTGGCGTTGGGCAGGATTCACTGACAACGACACAGATACATGTTTCCAATGCCGGTTTTATATACGACTGGGAGAACAACAGTACGGCTTTTACCAACCGCTTTCTACTCGATTTACGTGTGAAAAAAGAAATATCACAGGCCAACAAAGAGCAGAGTGAGAAACGACTGTTGAATACAAACTATTATGGAAGCCATCAGTCGGGCGGCATCTATTATGTTTTCCCGATGTTAAAAAATACCGGGCTGTTGCTGGAAGCCGAAGCCGTATCGCATCAGGATGCTACTTTTAAAAAGGATGCCTATCAGATCATTCTCAACGGCAACGCTCCGTACCGCAACCAGACCAAAGATGCCGGAGGATTATTCTACCGCAACATCACCTACCAGCGCATCGGGGTCGGGCTCCAGCATTATTTTGATAAACGCACCCAGGTGATCCAGTTTACGGCCAATCTGGTGATGGGCGATTATTTCAATCAGTTCAAACTAAGCCGGGGAACTATTTTCACTGAACAAAACGGGGAATATATTAATCTGGATATGGCCTATGAACGCCACTTCTCTGCCATTGGTGCCGGTATTTTCGGGCAGAAGGGATACGGTGCCCTGTTGCATGCAAGCTGGTATAAACTGATGCCCAAACAAAATATTATACTGCATGCCGAACTGAAAGATCTGGGCTTTACGGCCTACCCGTCACGCACCTCTTCCCAACGTATCGACACATCTATTCAATACACCGGTATTGACCTGGGTGCATTGAATTCCATCTCCGGGTTTACCAGCGTCAACACACAGGATAGTATTCTGAACAAGGTAAATAGGTGCTACACAATAAGGATATACTCACAGCACAGGCAGCCTATTACTTATACAATTCCCTGCCAACGCTTGGAGCTTCGTACACCCATGCGCTTACGCCGGGCTTCTGGCTTGGGGGCGGACTACGTGTGGGAGGATACGGTCGTATGGATATCGACCTGGTTTCGCATGTGAAGATCACACGGCAATGGCTGCTGGCACTAACCGTGCGTAGCGTGGAAGGATGGGCACTGATGAATAATGCTTCCGGAATGGGGGCCTTTGCCCAGCTCCGGTATATTATTTCTTCTTCGCCTTCATCTCGTCCAAAATCTTACTGAATTTGGTCGCGTCGCTGTAGCCAACGCTCATCTCAATGATGTTTGTTTTTCCGTTCGGGATTATGAATAACACGGTAGGATACCCCGACAGCTGATTGTTGGTGAGTACCGCCAGCAACTGAGGACCGGTGTACTGTTTCCCATCCATTTCATAGGTCTGGTTTTTTTCCGGATTGAGTTTCACCGGCACAAAGTCGGCATAAATTTTTTTCTGAATATCGTCTTTGCTGTAGGTTTCGCGGTCCATCACCTTGCACCATCCGCACCAGTCGGTATAACAATCTACCAGCATTATCTTTTTTGACTTTTTCGCTAAAGCATATCCGGCATCCCATTCGTTCCATTTCATTTCGGCAGTAGGCTTAAAGGCCGTGATACCGGTAAAAACTAGGGCTGTGAGAAGAAAGGTCGCAAATTTCATAGGTGATATGTGATTAAATAAATAGTGTATTAACGATAACGGATTTCGTACAAATATATTCTAAACATCAGAACAAGGGAATTGTTTTAACGAATATTACAGACTTACGAAGAACCGGCAGCCGATGGTTTCAGTGGTGTCGGCCGGCTCAGGTCGGTTTTTTCGAAGGCATGAAAGGTGGCCATATCCATCACGGGCCATCCCTCCTCTACCGAAAGGGTGGGCTTAAACCGGGCACCCCATACCAGTTCATCCATGGTATAACTGTATACGGTATGCACCGTTTGAAAATATTTGTCGTCGTACGCTTTGAACAGGATCATCAGCTCGGCTTCCGTTTCACGAAAAGCTTTTTCATCCATGCCAAAGAAAGGACTTTCATCGTTGATAGGATGCACCACGGTCCAGCTGGTAGGAAAAAAGTTCACACTGTTTCGTTCCAGTGTGAGGTTATAAAATGCACGCACCCGTTTATCGTCTTTCCACACAAACATCGAAACCACCACCTGTGCATCAATATCGAGCAGCTGATTTTTCTGCAGGTTGGCAATTCGGAACATAATGGCGGTTATGTCTTTGTAAGGCGATACCAGTGCCTGTGTACTGAACTTTAGCCTCGACTCCGGCTTGCTGAAACGGCCGTATAACAAGCCGGTGATGAGAGCAAAACTCATGAGCCCTACCAAGGCTTCGAAAGATGCAATAATATTGGAAGCAAGTCCAATGGGACTGATGTGACCATACCCCACCGTGGTGAACGTTTGGGTGCTGAAGAAGAACGCATCCAGAAATTTATTGCCCAGTTCGGTATTTTCCACCCCGGCCAGATGCTGAATGCCGGTGAGCATATACAGGGAGGCAAACAAAATATTGATGGCGGTGAACCATCCTACAATGATGAAAATAAAATGCGGAATGGGGATATTCAGCAGGTAATGATAAATATTGAAGGATTCACCAAAGGCCAGGTTTTTCCGGCGTACATTGAACGAACCATCCTTGTTCAGCATGCGCACCTGCTGCTGCTGCACATTACCGAAGCCAAAATCCTGGGATGGTTTTGTATAATAGCTTTTCTTCATGCTGTTGCCTGAATCTTTTGTTTATACGCTTCCATTCTAAAAATACGTTCGGCATTGGCCGTTGTGATCTCTGCCATTTCTTTCAGCGACACCATTTTTATCTCGGCCAGTTTTTGCAAAACTTCATATACATATCCGCTTTCATTCCGTTTGCCCCGGTATGGAACAGGCGCCAGATACGGGGCATCGGTTTCGAGTACCAGATGGGCACTGTCAATATTTCTCAACTGCTGTCCTAAGGATGAATTTTTAAATGTGAGTACCCCTCCGATACCGAGTGCAAAGCCCATGTCGATCACCTGTTTTGCCTGTTCATCGGTACCGCTCCAGCAATGGAATACACCTCCGGTAAAGAGTTTATTTTTCTCAATGATATGAATACATTCCAGGGTGGCGTTGCGGCTGTGGATGCTTACCGGCAGATTCAGTTCCTTGGCCAGCATCATCTGATAGGTAAACGCGGCCCGCTGCCGGTCGAAGGTGGTTTTATCCCAGAACAGGTCGATGCCAATTTCACCTACTGCTATATACGGATTGTACCGCAAATGCTGCTCGATAAGCTGCATGGTGTTTTGCCAGTCTTCCTCAATGCTGCACGGATGCAGTCCCATCATGGGAAAGCAGTTTTCTTTGAATGCGGCGGCTGTTTCCAGCATACCATCGATGGTGTTCATGTCCACATTGGGCATGAGCATATATTTCACACCCCGGTTAATGGCGCGCTGCACCATGTAATTGCGGTCGGTATCGAACTGCGCATCGAATAAATGGGTATGGGTATCGGTAAGTGTCAGGTTCATGCAATTTTATTCTCGAGTAAAAGTACTTTCATGGCCTCTTCCACATGTCCGGCGTCGAGTAGTTGTTTGGCTTTGCTGTGCAGCTGAATGGAGAGGTTTTCCTTATCTCCTTCCAGGCGGTAAATAAGATTTCGTATCTCACTGTTGTTATACATCTGTTCCACTTCCTCGGCCGAAGGCAGGTGTTCCAGGTTACCGAGTTGCCCTAAGTTGTTCCCTGTAAGTATGGCCGACAAGCGTATGGCAGCAGGCAGTGCATCTACGCCAATGCCCTTGTTACGGTTGGGTTTTTCCACTTCAAATAAAGCGCTGCCGCTGGCACGAACATAATAATCACCACCCAGCCTTCCTACCAGATCGATCTTCTGCTGATCGATACGTCCTTTTTCATTCAGCACCACCGGGTTAATGTGCATATAAACGATCTCACAAATAATGAGATTTCCGGCTCCGCCTTCGTGCCCGGTTTCAATAATATCTTTTACCACACATTCCATTTGTACCGGACTCTCTTTCACCCGGAACGGTTTTATTTTAACCGACGTCTCTTTGGTGAAGCCGGCTTTCACAAATTCATCCACCCCTTTTTCGTACTCACAGCTGCTGAGGCTGGTTTGTTGTACCATATCGTATGTCACTACATTGATGCAAACCTCTTTTGTAGCATAGGCATTTTCCAATGTGTGCTTTATGGTGTTGTCGCGTACCCGCCGGGCCGGAGAAAACACCAGCGTTGGCGGATGGCTGCCAAAGGCATTGAAAAAGCTGAATGGGCTCAGGTTCGGATGTCCGTTGGCGTCCACGGTGCTGGCAAAGCAAATAGGACGCGGGGCTATGGCCGAAAGCATGTGGGCATGCAGTTCAGCAGTAGGAATGGATTTGGGATCGATGGAAAGCATTGGGGCAAAGTTACGAATTGTGGTGCAGTGTGCTGGAAGCAACCGGCACCCGTTCTATTCCAGTCCTTTCTTACTCAGTTCAAGGATTTGCACCGAGGCCGGCTTCAGGGTTATTTCACCGGCATCGAGAAACAATATCTCACCACTCATCACATTACGGGCACTGCGGAAATTCTTCTTCTGTATCTGCTCACTGTAACGTCCCGGATCAATGGTAAGGGGTTTATTTGTAGGGTTCATCAGCACCATAACGGTTTGCGTAGCCGAATACCGGAAGTACACATATTCTCCGTCGCGGGGTGCATATTGCATCAGTTTGCCCCGGGTAAGCGCGGTACTGTTTTTACGGAATGCGGCTAGCTTGCTAATGTACTGAAACGCCTCATTCTCGCGTACCGTACGACCGGTAGCCTCATACTTATTAATGCTATCACCGGGCCATCCACCGGGAAAGTCGTCGCGCACTTCCACGGCACTCAATGAAGCATAGTTATAATTGAGCAGTTCGGTACCGTAATACATGCTGGGAATGCCCCGTGAGGTAAGCAAGAAGGCCATGCCGATCTTCCATTTATCCAGGTCTTCGTGGATCACGCTGAAGAACCGGCTCAGGTCGTGGTTGTCGAGAAACAATACATTGCGCATCGGATCTTTATATACATAATCGTTGGCCAGCATCCGGTACCAGCGCATGCTGCCACTCTCCCACCCGAACTCATTGTTGAGCGCATCCTGTGTAGCATAGTACAGCTGAAAATCGGTTACCCCCGGGAGTTTCGATTTGTAGGCAAGGCCCGCGTAATTATTCTGCACAAAATAACTCTGGTTGGCAATGCCCTGCACCCATGTTTCTCCAAACAGTCCCAGCTGGGGATATTCCTTTTGCAATTCATCCATGAGGCGGTTTTCGAAGTCGAGATCGGGATACGCCCAGGTATCGATACGCAGCCCGTCAACACCGGCATATTCGATCCACCAGATGGTGTTCTGAATGAGGTAGGTAGCCAGCAGGTTGTTTTTCTGATTGAGGTCGGGCATGTGCTTGTCGAACCATCCGTTGCTGAAGATACTGCGGTCGGTATCGCTGGCATACGGATCGAAAATCGCCATATCTTTATAGGTGGTGCGGGTGAACGTATTGTACTGATGCACCCAGTCGGCCGATGGCATATCTTTATAAAACCAGTGCTCGTTGCCGATATGATTGTACACCACATCCTGAATGATCTTCAGTCCTTTTTTATGGGCCGTGTTTACCAGTTCGGCATATTGCTGATTGGAGCCCAGGCGCGGGTCCACTTTGTAATGATCGGTGAAGGCATATCCGTGATAACTCTCGAACGGCTGGTTGTTTTCCACCACAGGTGTCATCCACAGGGCCGTGATGCCCATGCTTTGAATGTAATCGAGGTGGTTCATCACCCCCTTTAGGTCGCCCCCGTGACGCGATTTCAGTCCACCCCGGTTGATGAGTGAATCATGCATACCCTGTACCCGGTCGTTCAGGGTATCCCCGTTGCTGAAGCGGTCGGGCATAAGCAGGTAAATAAAATCGGATGAAGTGATGCCCAGCTGTCGGGTTTTCCCGTTTCCGGCATCGCGTTTTTTCAGTTCGTATTCCACCGTGAGCGGTGCTGCCTTTCGTGGTGTATTGAACGTGATCCTGAATTTTCCCGGTTGTGTTCCGGGGGCGATCCGAAGCTTCAGAAACAGGTAGTTATCATTGGTGGTGCGCGTCACCGCATCAATACTTACCCCTGAATACTTAATAAAAGGCTGGGCCTGTGCAATGGCCGGGGCATGCACGCAAAGCTGTACCGTGGAATTCTTCATGCCTACCCACCAGAAGGCCGGATCGATACGTACCTCCTGGGCCGGGCAGGTCATAACGGATATCAGGATGAGGATGCTTGCTTTTATGCTTCGGGTGATCATAGTAACGACGGTTCAAATACCGGAAAAAGAGAACGTACAAAAGTAAACTTTTCAGCCTATAAAACAGTTTCGTACTACAATCGTTTCAATGGTATATGAATAGATTTTACATTTGCAGGAAGTATGACTGAAAATAAAATCAAAAAAATAGGTGTGATGACTTCGGGCGGAGATGCCCCCGGCATGAATGCATGCATTCGCGCGGTAGTGCGCACCGCCATTTACAACGGACTGGAATGTTACGGTATAATGCACGGCTACCAGGGCATGATCGACAATGAAATTATTCCGCTCGAAAGCAAGGATGTGGGCAATATCATTCAGCGCGGGGGCACCATCCTCAAGTCGAGCCGGAGCGAACAGTTCCGCACACCGGAAGGCCGCAAGATCGCCTTTGAAAATTTAAAAAAACATAATATCGACGGACTGGTGCTGATCGGGGGTGACGGAACCTTCCGGGGTGCCCAGGTGTTCTATGATGAATATAAAATTCCATCCATCGGTATTCCCGGAACCATTGATAAGGACCTGGCCGGCACCGACTTCACCATTGGATATGACACGGCCATCAACACCGTGGTGGATGCTATTGATAAAATACGGGATACTGCCGATGCCCACGACCGCATGTTCTTTGTGGAGGTGATGGGACGTGATGCGGGATTCATTGCGCTATCGAGTGGCATCAGTGTGGGGGCTGAAGCCATCCTCATCCCTGAAACCCATACCTATATGGACGATCTCATTGAAAAGATCGAAGCAGGATACAAACGCAAAAAACTCTGCCATATCATTGTGGTGGCCGAAGGCGATGATGCCGGTGGTGCCATGAAGGTAGCCGAACTGGTGAAACAAAAGTTCGACCATATCGAAACCCGTGTATCGGTGCTCGGGCACATGCAACGCGGGGGTGCCCCTTCCTGCAACGACCGGGTGCTTGCAAGCCGGCTGGGATATGCCAGCGTGATGGCCCTGCTCGAAGGCAAGTGGAACTATATGGTGGGCGTTATTAACGATAAAATTGCCTATACCCCGCTTTCCAAAGCCAACAAACAAGAGCCCAAGATCAATCAGGAACTGATCAACCTGGTGGAAGTTCTTTCTTCGTAATACTCCTTGCCATTGACAACTAAAACCTACCAGCGAATCCATCTCATTGCCTGCGGTGGCGCGGTGATGCATAACATGACGATTGCCCTGCATAAAAAAGGGTATCATATCACCGGGAGTGATGATGCGATTTATGAACCCGCGAAATCACGGTTGCAGAAATACGGACTGCTGCCCGAACCCGGATGGGATGCATCCCGCATTACTCCGGAACTCGATGCGGTGATCCTGGGCATGCATGCCCGCAAAGACAACCCCGAACTGCTGCGGGCACAGGAACTGGGTATTAAAATATTTTCTTTCCCTGAATTCATTTACGAAAACAGCCGGAACAAAACCCGGGTGGTGATCGGAGGCAGTCATGGAAAAACCACCACCACGGCCATGGTGATGTATGTGCTGAAAGCCTTGGGCAAACCCTTCGACTATATGGTGGGTTCCCAGGTGGAAGGTTTTGAAACCATGGTACAACTTACCGATGAGGCCCCCGTCATCATTCTGGAAGGCGATGAATACCTCTCCTCTCCCATCGACCTGAGACCGAAATTTCACCTGTACCGGCCGCATATTGCCTTGCTTACCGGCGTTGCCTG
>JBGAVF010000017.1:0-19655 GCA_044228315.1 Bacteroidia bacterium
AGCTGGATGTGAATGTGATTTACGATTACATGAGAAAATACTGGGGTGGTGTAGCGTATCGTACCGATTACGGTGTGATTGCTTCAGCCGGTGTTAAACTATTTGATGCGCTTACAGTAGGGTACGCTTATGATATCCATACCAACAAAGCCTGGAAAGGTAGTTCATTGGTAGGATATACTCATGAGATCGTATTGGGTTATGAATTCGGTCGTGACAAAGATCGTTTGGAAAAGAAAGTGAACAAACTGGATACTGCTGTTCAAAACAATACCAAGAAGGTTAATGACCTCGACAGTACTGTTAAGGATACCAAGAAGAAGATGGATAAGATGAACAACGATCTTCGCAAGCGTGATGATGACAACTTCCAGAACCTGAAGAAAGATCTGGATAAGATGAATGGCGATATCGATGAACTGAAAAAACGTCTTGGTGAGAAAAACGGAACATTCACCCTGACTCGTATCTATTTCAAAACAGACCGCAGTGAATTACTTCCGGGATCAGTAACTGAATTGGATGAACTGGTTGAAACATTGAACACATACAAAACTGTTCATATCAAAATCATGGGTCATACCGATAGCCGCAACAGTGAGTCGTACAATCAGAAACTATCTGAAAAACGCGCCAAAGCTGTTTACGATTACCTGATTCAAAAAGGTATCAGCGCTGACCGTCTGGAATATGAAGGGTATGGCAAAAAATTGCCAATCGCTGATAACGATACTGAAACCGGTATGCAGTTGAACCGTCGTGTTGAATTCAAGATCACCAAATTCTAATCAGCACGAATCATTATAAAAAAAGCCGGAAAGGATTCCTTTCCGGCTTTTTTATTGCATTAAATGGGTACTACAGGCGGGGGATTGATTTAAGCTCCGCTACCCCGGCTTGTTAATATCGCGGCTATTTTCGTAATAAGATCTTAGGGTCCTTGATCCTCCAGTAGTATAGGTGATCTTAATACAATAATTCAATGCGGCCTGAATTCAAGCGCAATGCCATTAACTTGAGATGAGCGGTAATATCGGAGTCAGCCACCGGAAAAGGGTTTGAAACTTCATTAATTCGTTTTTAAAGGCTTCTTTTAAGAAGCTAAAAGCGCCAGGCCAACGCCAATGCCGATGGCAATTGTTTTATAGAGACCGAAACGGTGATTGGTGCTGTTCTCAAATAAAATAGTGGTGGATATATGGAGGAAAGTACCTACTACAATAGCCAGGATATTCTCAAACAACGTATCCGGAATTTTAATGATACTGGTTAATGTGTGACTCCAGGCAATACCCATTAACGACATGGAAGAATATATGATCAATACGGCTATGAGTAATAAACTGCGCACCTGATGTTGACGTAACAGGGTTATAAGGGCAAACGCTGCAGGAGCCTCGTGAAGGGCAATTCCATAAATCAGGTTATGACGTTGATTTTCATCCAGTATTGTGTTATTACCCATTGGCATCCCTTCAATAAAACTGTGCAGGCACAATCCGGCAATGACCATAAATGGTATGCCTTTCGATTGCTCATGTGTATGTACATGTCCGTGTTCAATGCCTCTCGTAAATTGTTCGATTGCGATTTGAAAGAAAAAGCCGACCAGTATGAAAAAGCCAATGGATGCACTTCCCGAATGACTGAAAATGGAAGGCAAAATTTCCAGAATAGTAATGGAAAACAGAAATGCCCCGCTGAAGGCAAGAAAAAGTTTTAACTGCTGCTGTTTTACCATTCGGAACATGAAGGCAATGGTTCCGCCCAGTAAAGGCATGATAAAAAGTATCAGGTATCTCAGCTCCATTCAAATCGGGTTGGAAAGTGTTTTTTCAGGATAAGATGTATTCCACCGGAAATGGAAACCCCCAGAATGGCTCCACACAGAATATCGAACGGGTAATGTACCCCGACATATACCTGCGCACAGGCAACAGATGCCGCCCAGGCTAGTGCAACGTACAGTATCCAACGCCTTCTCTTGTAAAAGAAGGCGCTTAGGGCAATGGCTATTGCAAAGTGATTGGCAGCATGGCTTGATGTAAAGCTATATCCACTGCTGCAATCAATGGCTGGCTTAAATTGTGTTACAAGCTCAGCATCACGACATGGTCTTGTTCGCTTTATGACGGGTTTAATGATGGATGAACTGCACAAATCACTTACTACAACACATATTATGGCAACCAGAATCATGCGGGCTCCCATCCATTTCAAGCGGTATCCGAGCAGGAAAATGATCAGGGCATACAGCCAGTACCAGGTTTCCTTGTGTCGGATATAAGGTACCACAGCATCCAGGGTTTCTGTGCGGCAATGATGCTGAACCCATAGAAACAGCATCTTGTCGATATGAATGAGACTTTCAATCATGTGCTATTTTTTCAGCTATAATAATGAGGCGGTCACTGTCATCCCTGTATGGACCAAGCAGGTAATTGCCGAAAGTATGTTTTATGGATAATCCGTACTTCTGCATAGCTATCTCAAAATCTTCGAGTTCGAATGAAGCAACCATTTCTTCAAAGTGAAACGATTGACCCTTATCCGTGAATTCAATTGTTTTTATAATACGCTTATTGGTGTATTCTTTATGGATATGAAACGTAATATTATCCCGTACCTCCACACCATCATAGGGCAACATTTTTTTTATCAGCTTTACATTCATAAAGTCGATGATGAGCAGTCCGCCGGCTTTTAATTCATGAGCTGCCGCATGAATGACTTTTTCGTTTTCTTCCAGTGAACTGAAGTAGCCAAAACTGGTGAACAGGTTCGTTACATAATGGAAATAATCGGGACGGAAGGGTTCGCGTATATCATGGATATGGAAATGAAGCGAACTGTTTTCATAAGAACGGGCCTCAGCAATCGAGTTTTCTGCAATGTCAACACCATAGACCTCATACCCCATTGAGTTCAGTGTGCGCGCATGCCTTCCATTCCCACAAGCCATATCCAGAAAGATGCTTCCCGGCTGCGGATGTAAAAAGTGGATAAGATTTTTAATGAACATTTCAGCTTCCTTCACGTCCCTTTTATTGTAAAGCAGGTGGTAATACGGTGTGTTGAACCACAACGAAAACCAATCGTGGGCTGCTTTGGGTGGTTGATTTAAGGGGTTTTCTTTGTTCACGTTTCACGAATGTCGTATCTTTGCAAAGATAAATTAAAATAAAAATAGAATTGTCGCTCATAGTATCAATTTCAGGAATTCGGGGAACCATAGGTGGGGAATCAAATAAAAACTTAACACCCATAGACATTGTCAGATTTACCTCTGCGTATGCTACTTGGCTTATTAAAAATTCCGAGCAAAGACCATATGTTGTAATTGGAAGGGATGCACGTATCTCCGGGAAGATGGTAAGTGACCTCGTTACAGCCACGCTTATTTCCATGGGATGCGATGTGGTTGATCTGGGGTTATCAACTACCCCTACCGTTGAACTTGCCGTAACCGAAGAAAAGGCTGCCGGAGGCATCATTGTCACTGCCAGCCACAATACCAAGGAGTGGAATGCGCTGAAGCTGCTCAACAGTGCCGGTGAATTTATTAGTGAGAAAGACGGAGATGCCATAAAAAAACTCGCCGATAAGGGCCAGTTCCAATACGCTACCGTTGACAAACTCGGTACACGCACCGAGAATAACGATTATATACGCAGGCATATTGATAAAATTCTTGCCTTGCCATTGGTTGACGTGGAAGCCATTCGCGCCAGAAACTACCGGATCGTGGTTGATTGTGTTAATTCAACCGGCGGACTGGCGGTGCCACAGCTGCTGTATGCTCTTGGCGTAAAAGATGTGGTGGAACTTTATTGCGAACCCAACGGATTGTTCCCGCATAACCCTGAGCCATTACCACAGAATTTATCGCAGATCGCTACCGATGTTAAGTTCCACAAGGCCCATTTGGGAATAGCCGTGGATCCTGATGTTGATCGCTTGTGCTTTATTTGTGACGACGGTGAGTTCTTTGGAGAAGAATATACCCTGGTAGCCGTAGCCGATTATGTATTATCCAGTAAAAAGGGAGCTACTGTTTCAAATCTAAGCTCTACAAAAGCGTTAAAAGATATCACTGAAAAGCACGGATGCAAATATTTTGCCAGTGCAGTAGGAGAGGTGAATGTGGTGAAGGAAATGAAAAAGAACAAAGCGGTGATTGGTGGTGAGGGAAATGGTGGCATCATCTATCCTGAATTGCACTACGGCAGAGATGCCCTCGTAGGCATTGCATTGTTCCTTACCCACATGGCCAAAAAAGGGAAAAACTCTTCTATACTTCGTTCCGGTTACCCGAATTACTACATGTCGAAAACCAAGATCGAACTTACCGATGAGATCAATATTGACAAGATAATTGAGGGGATTCGTGAACAATACAAAAAGCAAAAACAGAATGACATTGATGGCCTCAAAATAGAATTTGAGAATGAATGGGTGCATTTGCGCCGATCCAACACGGAGCCCATCATCCGCATCTATACCGAGAGCCAGTCACAATCAACATCCGATTTTCTGGCGAATAAGATCATGGCTGATATTAAAGCCTTAATGTAGCTGTATACCGGTTATATACCCCGAAAATTCATCCCCCTGCATTCAGTAAATGCACCGGGGAATTCCAAGTAAAAATAATAATTAACGTCCATTCATGTCATTACAGTGCGGCATCGTAGGCTTACCCAATGTTGGTAAATCAACCCTTTTTAATTGTTTAAGTAATGCCAAAGCCCAGGCAGCGAACTTTCCTTTTTGCACCATTGAACCAAATGTAGGAGTGATCACCGTGCCGGATGAGCGCCTTGAAGTGCTGGCCGAACTGGTAAAACCGCAGCGTATACTGCCTACAACCATTGAGATCGTGGATATTGCAGGTTTGGTGAAAGGGGCCAGCAAAGGCGAAGGCCTCGGCAATCAGTTTCTAGGGAATATCCGGAATACCGATGCCATTATTCATGTAATCCGTTGCTTTGATGATGACAATGTAATTCATGTTGACGGATCGGTAAACCCCATTCGCGACAAGGAAATTATCGACACGGAATTGCAGCTTAAAGATCTGGATACGGTTGAAAAAAGACTTGCCAAGATCTCGAAGCAGGCCAAGATCGGGAATGATCCGGCCGCTAAAAAGGAAGCCGAAATTCTGGAAACCCTTCAGTCTCTGTTGTCATCCGGTAAATCTGCCCGCGTTTTTATGCCGCAGAATGAAGATGAAAGACGCCTGATACGGGAGTTTCAGTTGCTTACCTCCAAACCGGTTCTTTACCTGTGTAATGTGGATGAAAAGTCGGTGAATACCGGCAATAAATATGTAGAGCAGGTGAAGGATGCCGTGAAAGACGAAAAGGCGGAAGTGCTGGTTATTTGCGCAGCAATTGAATCGGAAATCGCGCAACTCGACACCTATGAAGACAAACAGATGTTTCTGCAGGATTTAGGTCTGACAGAACCCGGAGTGAACAAACTCATCAAATCAGCCTATAAGTTGCTGAACCTGATCACATACTTCACCGCCGGTGTGCAGGAAGTAAGAGCCTGGACCATTACCGATGGCTGGAAAGCGCCTCAGGCGGCAGGTGTTATTCATTCCGACTTCGAAAAGGGCTTTATCCGTGCAGAAGTAATAAAATACAACGATTACGTTACCCTGAAATCAGAAAGTGCCGTAAAAGAAGCCGGTAAAATGGGAATTGAAGGGAAAGAATACCTTGTGCATGACGGAGATATCATGCATTTCCGGTTTAATGTTTAAAATTTGTCCAATGAGTGTATTTAATATAATACAGTCATTATTTGGACATCAGTTTCGCAATTTCTTCGTAATAAACAGCGAACACTACGATCGCAGCCACTACCAGTATGAATAGTGCCTCAAATGCGAACAGTTTAAACTTGTACTCTTTTTGTTGAATGTCTTCCATTGCTATTGTTTTTTTGTTAAATCATGGATAATAAAGCAATAATCGTACCTAAATTGTTAAAAGGATAATTTTTATGATATTCAAAATGAAGCAGCACTCAAATCTGAACTGATGCTTCCCGAGTACCATACTGAATCAGCCTCCTGATACTTAAACGGATTTGAAATGGAATAGTTGCATCGATTCCATTATAATTTACATCTATTAGGAATCGGCCCGAAAAAAGGGGATTTAACAAAAAGCTGTAAGGGGGTAACTAATAAGAAATCAGCCTGTTAGTGAATTCATGACCGGTCTCATCCGTCACCTGAATAAAATAGATACCTGCCGGCATGGCTGAAATATCGATTTCGGCAAATTCAATTCCGGGATAATGGGCTGTAAAAACCAGTTTTCCTGTGGCATCGGTAATCTTTACCGTGTTCAAAAATCCGGGGCAACGCACCGTGAACAATCCTTTTCCCGGGTTCGGTGACACTTCCGCTTCTTCCGGTTTCGATGAGGAAGTGATTCCGCTGTTCCATGTAGAGAACCGGAAATTATCGAATGTATAGCCTGAATATTGCTGACTGTTGATCACACTGTTCTGATCCTGTTGCCCGAAACGGAGTTGAAAACTGCTGCTCAGGTACTGATGGGCTGAATCGAGAAAATAATTCAGATTCATTAACGGGGTTACCTTTACCTGTCCGGCTGCATTCTTGTTTAAAAACAGATCGTAGAATTTGATCCATTGACAGGTGTCGCATCCTCGTACCCAGGCTGCATCATTATCGTACATTTTATCTCCGTGTTGGGCATACTGAAAGCGGAAAAGCAGGGGAGAAGGGAGTTTGGCTACCTCGCTCATGTTATACGTGAATATAATATAGTTGGTAGCATTCAGTGTATCGGTAAGCCAGTGTCTGTCGCTGCGGTCAAGGGTAATTGAGCGTAGTCCCGATACAATATCCGCTCCGGCATTGGTGCGTAATCGTCCTTTAGCCGTTGAGTTATCATAGTCGATCCGTGAATAGCCTCCAACCGCATTGGCTTTTGAATAATACCAAACATCCTGCAACCCGTCGAAATTTTCAATGAGTGGTAAACTTACTACCGGGTTATCGGCCTGTTTTATTTCAATATGCAACGTGTCATTTTCATGAATGGCATCCCTTGCATCCTCTGTCCACACATCCACTTTGTACAGGGCCGTGTCGCTGAAGTTGAACGGGCCGATGGATACGCTGGTTTGGGCAGAAGGAGCATTGACGTTTACCGAGTTTACACTTCCCCCGTTCAATCGGTACTTTAACAGGGTTGCATTGGCAGGTTGGGTGCCTTTATTTAGTATGGTGACGGGAATGGTGCTTACTGCTTTCAGTTCTGTGGACGTATACTTTCTTCCGAAAATCCGTTCAACAGCGGTGGTTGGCATCAGGTCGACTGACGCTTTCTGAATGCACTGCCAGCTGGCTTCAAACCCTTTTCCGGATACCAGATAATCGGTGCTCATGCGAAATGTAACGGCTCCGCTTTTGCAATACACAACTCCGTTGCCGGGTAACACATTACCGGTGTATTTCCCCAGTAAAGGACTCAGGGTGTCGGGGCCGTCATACAGGTATAAGAAGTCGAAGCCGCTTTCAAAATCGAATTGTGTGAAGGTAAGTTTCAGAACGGAAGTATTTGCCGGTGCAATGCTGCGTGTACTGTATACCAGATTCCCGTAATCAGCAGTGTCACCGTTATCCCGGATGATGCCTGAACAACCGGTCAGCGTTATACCGTTCCCGTTGTTCGGCATATTGGTAAGCACACACGATGAAGCGCCGGGATTAATCACCACATAGTTGCTCCTGATCACGGAATCGGTTGTGCCGGCAATGCAGTTGTATGCAATCAGTTTTATAGTAAAACTTCCGTTCACGGTATAGGTGTGCGTTGGGTTCTTCTGGGTACTGGTCTGACCATCACCAAAGTCCCAAAAATAACTCCCTGCTTGTTGACTTTCATTATAAAACTGAACGGTGAATGGTGCGGTACACGAGGCAACTGCGGAACTCCGGAAGGCAGGTTGTAACGTGGTATCCGGGTTATTTATCACACCCACGGCATACCAGGCCCGTTTTACCTGAAGCACTTCAAAACTACACTCACCAAAAAGATCCGCAGCAGCCTGAATGCTGTAAAATGCCGCATCCTGATAGGTACTTAGCGGGGTAAGGTATTGTGTAAGGGATGTATAAGCAATGCGGGCAGCTTTCAAGATGCCAATACTGTCCACCTTGTAATTTCTTCCCAGATCGTTGGTTCCGCTATCTCCTTTACAAAGCAGATAGAACCACCGATTTTGTACTCCGCTGTTGTAATGCACCCCTCCGTTATCGGTTTTTGTGCTGATCCAGTATTGCCCTTTATAGGTTGAAGGGTTCTGATATGCTTTTGGGTCCTTCATATCACGTAAGGCACTTCCTCCGGGGCCAAACTGTTCACCAAGGCGAAAATTGGCGTTTGCTGTATTGGCAAAGAAATCGATACTCACTCCGAAAATATCACTGAACGATTCATTCAATGCGCCGCTTTCATTGCTGTACACAAGAGCGGCCGTTTTCTGCGTAAGGCCATGGGTTATTTCATGCCCGCACACGTCCAGCGTTGTGAGTGGCAGAAAGCCGTTCCCTCCGTCACCATACGTCATAAAATAGCCGTTCCAGAAAGCATTTATATAATTAGTACTGTAATGCACATAACTGATCAGCCTCATGCCGTTATTGTCGATACTGTTCCGGTTAAAAATTGTTTTGAAGTAATCATAGGTTCTTTCAGTACCGAAATGCACATCACCGGCTACCTCGTCATAGGCCGCATTGGTATTTGTCCAGTAATTATCTGTATCGAAGAAATCGGTGGCGGTTGAATACACGGTTCCTTTCAGCATATTCATGGTTTGCATGCCACCACCGTTGCCTCTGGCCGATTCACGCAGGCGGTACACCCCGGATTGTACACTATCCGTTATAATATTCTGCACGCCACTGTATTTTGTATTTGCTTTTCCGGGTACATCGGAGTTTTCAATTAGATCTTCGGTAAAAAGAATTTCAGATGAAATGGCATCAATAAAGAATCGTTTGTGCCACATCGGTTCTGAAGCAAAGAGGGCAATGGAATATACCAATGCACTCTCACCGTATTTCTCATTGAGTAAAGAAGGTATAAACATCAATTCCGGCGAAGGTATGAATGAAGCAGCCGGATTTCCGGTTGCCTTTTGCAGCCAAGTATCCGATGCCGGGTCCTCAAAAAAGTAACGGGTATTTTTTTGTGTTTTTAAAAGGGCTTTTAAGGCATCATCACCGGTAATAGCTGCAACTGATTTTAGCTTCTGCACTTCAAAAACAGCTCCGTTGCATGAAATAATATGGCCTTGGTATTCATGTGCTATAAACATACTGCCGAATACCGGAATACCTCCAATAACCTGCTGGTACCGGAAATGCCGGCGACCGTCTGGACCAGTTTCAACGCCTGTCAGGCGAAAATCCAACATAGCCAGTTCCGGAATTTTTTTCAGCGAAGAAAGGAAGTTTTCATTGGTGACCGATTCCGAATGGAAGAGGATGAACGCAGGGTATTTATGCTGTTTGTCGAAGCGTTCAATGCTGTACCAGTTATTGCCATTACTGATTTGCCGAGCAGTAGCTCCGAAAAAAGAAAGTAGTATGAGTAGCAGATAGGTTCGTTTCATAAAGAATGCAATTTAGCGGATTGGGATGAAATTCACCCGAAGCCTGGATTTGCTTCCCGGAATTAAGAAATTCCTTTAGTAATTTGCAGTTTATACAATATGAGCGTTCCAACCATCATTCCGGCACATTCCCTCTCAAAGGAGGAAAAGTACAAAGAGATATTGTTACAGGTTCCCGCTTTGATTTCCGGTGAATCCAATACAATTGCGAATTTGTCGAATATCACAGCCTTGCTGAACCAATACTTCCATTGGTGGTGGGTGGGATTTTACCTGGTAGAACGTGATGAACTGGTGCTGGGCCCGTTTCAGGGGCCGGTGGCATGTACCCGTATTCAAAAGGGGAAAGGCGTTTGCGGCTCCTCCTGGGAAAGGAAAGAATCAATTATAGTAGATGATGTGAATACATTCCCCGGACATATTGCCTGCAGTGCCGCGTCCCAATCCGAGATTGTAATCCCGTTAATTGGCGATAACCGGGTATTGGGTGTATTGGATGTAGACTCCGAATACCTGCAACATTTTGATGGTACTGACCGAATTTATCTTGAAAAGCTGGCTGAAATTTGTGTTTCAGTAATTGAGCCACAGGCTTCTCTCTGAACCGAATTATTCAGAAAACGGATACGTTAGATTTTATTCTCTCAGCGTTTCATAGCAAAAAAAAATGCAGGACATTGCTGCCCTGCATTTCAGTAATAGTGTCTTCTAATTACTTATTTCTCAATCACGAAGGATTGCGAGGTAGTGTACTGATCGGTAACCAGTTTAATGAAGTACATGCCTTTTGAAGCAGCGGTCAGATCGATCTGAACCTGCTGTGTCATTGGATTCACGGCAGTATTTTCATACATCAGTTTTCCGTTTACATCATACACCAGTAAGTGGGCATTCGTAGCATTGGCAATATCAAATGTTACATTCACGATACCGTTGTTCGGGTTAGGGAATACATTGAACATACCTGCTTTTACGTTGGCATTGATACCGGTTGTAGGTGTATAAACTTCCACCAGTCGGGTAACGTCTTTCGCTTTGTTTCCTGAACCATCGGTTACAGAATACTTCACTTCATAAATGCCCGGAAGGTAAATATCAAGTTTGCTCAGATCGGCAGTAGCGGTTAAGCCGGTGTAGAAGTTGTCGGTAATGGTTACACCCGGATCAACAAATGGTTTCCACCGAGGCCACATCATATAGCTGCTTCCGTTCAGGGTCATTACCGGAGCAATGCGATCAAGCACCTTGTAAATGCGCACATTCGATGAATCCACGTTTCCTGAAGGATCAGACAGATAATAACGTACTGAATAAACACCTAACTGATTCAATTTTACCACACTGTAATCAACCACAAGGGTTAACTGACCTTCGATGTAGTAGTTGTCGGATTTTGAGTAACCCGGTTCAGGTACAACTGTGGTTGAGTTAACATCAATCAGGAATGTGTCTTTCTGGAACAATACAAGTTTAGGTGCAATTACATCGCGAACATTAACAGTTAATGTAACGGTAACTGCATTGTTACCTGAGCTGTCCATCGCGTTATAGAATAGCTGATAGGTACCCACAACATTCGGATTTACCGGGCCACCGGTTACGGTGTAAGTTAATCCTGTGTTATAGTTATCGGTAACAACAGCAGTTGGAACGGTGAACGGACTGAATACATTCAGGTTGATGGTGTTACCACCGTTAATAGTGATCACCGGTTTCTGTGTATCACGAACAACAACAGTACGAACTACTGTAGTCGCAGCGTTGCCCGAAGAATCCGTTACATTATACGTTACTGTATAGGTTCCCAGTTTGTTAATGTTAACAGTAGAAACGGTAGATATATATGGAGTGAAGTTTCCGAAGAAGAAATCAGATGCAGTAGCGCCAGAATCAGCATACGATGTTTTCACTTCAGCATAAGCAGGATTAGAGCCCACCAGGGTAATTACCGGTTTGGTAACATCCGGAGTAGCTACAACATAACGTTTGCGGGAGGCAGTATTGTTCGATGCATCAGTAGCAACAACAGTATATGATGAGCTGAAAGGATATTTCGTGATCTGAGTACCGTTTGCAATACCGGTTACGGTATATGGAGTTGGGTTGGTTACGTTATCTGATACAGAGAAACCTGGATCGGTGAACACACGTCCTACTTCTACAAATACAGTATCCCCGTCAACAAATGAAATGGTTGGAGCGGTTTGGTCAGGAGTGATCTTAATACGGTAATCGTTGAATTCACCGTATTGGTTTGCACCACAAGGTGTGTTGCTCAGAGTTGAGAATGCAGAACCGATACGAAGACGGGTATATCCAGTGACAACAGTGGTAGGAACTGTAAAACTTCCGGTAAAACACCGTTCCATTGATGGAACCTGAAGAAGCCACCATTTCGGAAGCCTGGAAGGTGCCATCCTGGTTGTAGTCAACCCAGATTTTTACATTTTCCGGATTGTAATTGGTTGGACGATAAATACTGAAGGTTTGAACAGATCCCTAACGGAAGAGTACGTTAACCCACAGCTTTAGTTACACTTGATGAACCGATATAATAGGTTTTTTGTCAGGCCGGTGTTGTTACGGTATGCAACAGTTCCCGGTGCCGGTGTGGTGTTGGTAACATCCAGACCTAAAACGGTACCATTGATCAGCGTGTCAACACGTCCGATAATTACCCGGGAAATGGCAAAGTCCACATTCAGAGTACTAACGGCCGGAGTACAATAAGATACAATATTGATGTATCCTGTTTTTGTCAAACTGTCTGAACCAACGCAGTTAGAGTCTTTCAGTTGAACGGTATAAACACCCGGTGTAGCGAATTTCACAGTCCATGTTTTTGAGGTAGAACTTCCGGCAACTGTTGTTGCAGTTCCAGGACCAGTGATTTTCCATCTCCACCATGTCGGGCCATACAGAGACAAATCAGAAAGTGTGATTAAGTCACCAGGGGATGCATTGTTTACGCTGGCAGAGAAATTAACCACCGGTTTGCTTGGTGTGGTAACTACTACAATAGTATCGTAAGTAGTAAGTGTTCCTCCACAACCTTCTACATCAAGACGCACCACATAAGTTCCCGGAGTACTGTATGACCACTGTGCATTGTAATAGGCTTTTCCTTCAATGTCAGGGAATGCATTGTTGTTCACCCAGTCGAAATACCATTTGTAGTTGGCTTCGTCTTTTACAAAACTTGGGCTGGTTGACACGAATGATGCGTCGAACAAACCACCGCAATCATACGTTGTATCAGGCTCTGAAATATAGCCGGCAGGAGCAGTATAGCTTCCGGCAACACTTGTCCAGGTACCTTTAAATCCGCTGGCCAGGGTTGTAGCCGTAATAAATTCAATATACATTTTACCTGAGTTAGCCACAAGTCCAGTAGTTCCGCCCGGAATCGTTGTACCTGTCCATCCTGAACCGGTGAACAATGGAGTTCCGGTATTATTCTTACCGTCATAAACCTTCAGGTAAGCACCGGTTCCCAGGTTGAATTCGCTGAATACCATGGTAACCTTGCTGGCACATGGGTCGATAAGGAATGTACATGGGTTGGAAGCTGTATGGTTGGCACCGTAGTTTCCGGCTGGTCCGCCATCATCATAAAGGGTTCCTGAAGCTACACGGGTATCGAACGGATAGATACACATGTTGGATGACGCACGCACGAAGATGTAATTGGTTTTACAAGTAGCGGTGCTCATGCCCATAGCATTTGAATCGCGAAGACAGATGGTATAAAGTCCCGGATTAGCAAAATTCACAACCGGATTCTGCGACAGGTTATTTGTGCCGTTGGTAAAGTTAACACCGGATGACGGGGTAATGGTCCAATACCAGTAAGTCGGGCCTTTTGTTGACAGGTCGGTGAGGTTTACATTCACATAGGTTTCAACTACGTTGTTGTCGGCAATGAAATTGGCGATCGGCTTCTGAGTGGCATTGTAAACAGTAACAATTTTGGTAATTGAGTCAATTCCAAAGCAACCCACAGTGCGCAATTTAATGGTATAGGTTCCGGTGGCCGGGAATGTTCTCAGGAGGTTGAAAGAAGAACCGGCAGCAACACCATCCACAAACCAGAAATGCTGCAGTGGGTCTGAAACCGGACTGTTATTAAATATGGTAGTCGGGCTGTTTACGAATATTGAATCCGGGGCGGTGAAGCCTGCAACCGGTGCTACACTGTTGTATTTCGATTCGTCAGCACCAATAGTTGGAGCCAGTAAGCAACGGGCTTCTTTGTCCACGTCAAGACCTACACCGGCTGTGGCATCTCCAATGAACGGAGCCACAGTATTGGTAACATGAAGATCGTATGGAGTAGTCAGGTTATTAACATAGTTCGCCAACACATTCAATGACTTCTGATGATAAGGAGCAGTAGCTGCTTTCAGTGCACTGTAGCTTGTATAAGCGGCACCCCAGTATACGAAGTTTGTACTGTTCGGAGCATACAGAATATTATTATCGAAATCGGTAATACCTGTGAGTGAAGGACAATATACTGCATACGTTGCAGTTCCTGTAGTATGGAAGATATTGTTTTTCACACTTTGGTTGGTTCCATATCCGAAGTATATGGCATAATTGGTACCTGTGTGATAAATCGTGTTATGGTAACATTTGATATTGTCATTATACAGGAAATACATGCCGTAACTACCGCTACTTACACCAATATTATTGAAGAAAGTAGGGTTGGTGTTGGTGGCACCTGAATTGTATACATAGTAGGCGCAATAGGATGCATTATTTACAATGTTACGCTCCACATGGAAATTGTTGGTATAGTAAATGAACATACCATACGATGAACCACCGGAACGGAACGTAACCATATTATCAAAAATACTGTCGTTATTCTGGTAGTATGTATACAAGCCAGTGTAATAGCAACTCCAGATTTTGTTACCACGGAAAACGTTGTTGTAACAGGTATTGTAGGCACCACTGTACATAGATGCACCGGCATAACCGCCGAAAATGGTGTTATTCTCATAATTGTTATTCGATGCGATGGTAGCCGTAGTAAAGGCAGTTCCGCACTGTCCGATACCATAACAATACGAAGAGGTAGATGTTAATGACACCGAGATGCTATTGTTCATTACACGGATATAATTACTTCCCTGTATGCTGAAACCAACGCTATTCGTTGTTCCAAGGGCTTTTACAACCATGTTTTTGAATGTAATGTACTGCGTATTGATAAAGTTCACCACACCAATATTGGTTGGGGTACCGGTTTCATTGTACTGAAGGATACGGGTAGTGGAATCCACGCCATCAAAGGTTACCGTATTCACAGCGGATGAACCGTTGATGATTCCGGTCATGGTTACTTTTTCAGTATAGGTGCCCGGAGAAACGACAAATGTAGTAGGACCACAAAGGCCATTAGTATAAAGTGCACTTACGGCATTGGCGAAGGAAGTGAAGTTGCTGCTTCCGCTGCCGGTTGGGTTAATGGTATATGTACCACTCAATCCCTGAACAATTACACGGTATCCGGTTGGATTGCTTCCGCTCATAGTTTTGGTACTGAACACAATAGTATTCACTCCTGCATCCAATGTGTCATTAGCAATGGCCCCGGAAGATGTAGTGGCCGTTAACCAGAAGTAATTGAATCCACTCAGTATATTGGTTGATCCGGTAAATGAGATGGACGTTGAGGATGGGTTGGTGATGGTTGAACCATATTGCGTAGCAGTCAATGGGTCGAATGAACTGCTGTTTCCTGTGGTATAAAGCTTTAAGCTGGTGATGTCGGAAAGATTGGTGGTTCCGGTCAGGTTCAGATTAAAGGTATTGGCTGAGATAGGAGTATAAGTACAAGAAATAGTATCAACACGGATCATCATGAGGGTTTGCTCTCCGGCTGCAATACATTTGATGATCGGAGAGGTAGTAGGATGTGATGCCGTTACTACCATGTTGGAAGGGGCATACGTTGTATATGAAATGTCATCAATATAGCAGTCGTTACCAAAGTAGGAAGTACCATTTACAAATAGGTAGTTGGTAGCTGTATTAAAGCTTGGTGGCACAGCAAACGCATAGCGGTACCATCCGTTGGACGAAACCGGATATCTTCCGCTGAAGTTACGGTTAGTTCCTCCGAGGAATGTAGCACCAGTCATGGTTGTTCCGGTTCCGATGAACACAGAAATACTGTCATTTGTGGTTGCATATCCGTTTTCACGGTACATCCAGAATACTACTGTGTCAGATTGTCCGGGACAACGACTTGTCAGGCTAAAAACAGGTGAGCGAAGAACTGCTGTACCCGAAGAAACGCTGAAGGAGTTCAGCTGACCCATATACGTGCCACTGCGAGGCGTAATGCCGGTTGGATACGATGATGTGGTAAGGCGGGCAAATGTCAGGGAACCTGAAGGCGTTAATGTCCAGCCTGTTGATGGAAATGTAGCCCCATCGAAGTTCTCCGACAGAAGTACGGTTTGGGCAGATCCATAAAAAAAGGCAAACAATAACGCAAGCATTGCAGGCCATCGCATGGAAATCCGCTTTTTGTTAGAAACGTAAATTTGATGCATAAAATTAAGTAATTTGAATAAATTGGTCGGCAAAAATATCATTTGGCTGCACAAAATGATTAATTTAAATCATGTTTTTCCGAATAATGACATAAAAAGAACCGTGTTTAACTTTTAACAAAAACAGTTAAAACAAAATAGCATTGAAAATCAAATTATCCTCTTCGCTTGTGTAAAATTTTATCTTTGCCCTATGATTCAGTTAGTAGAAGAACTCAATAAAAAAATTGAAACTATTGCACAGGGAGGAGGGGCCAAAGCCGCAACCCGACAGAAAGAAAAGGGGAAAATGCTGGCCCGTGAACGTGTGGACTATTTACTCGATAAAGATAAACCCAGTATTGAGATCGGCACTTTCGCAGGGTATGAAATGTATGAACAGGAAGGGGGGTGTCCGGCTGCCGGAGTTATTGTAAAAATGGGTTATGTGAGTGGTCGTCAGTGCCTTGTGGTTGCTAATGATGCCACTGTAAAAGCGGGTGCCTGGTTTCCTATTACCGGGAAAAAAAATCTGCGCGCCCAGGAAATTGCCATGGAGAACCGTCTGCCAATTATTTATCTGGTTGATAGTGCCGGTGTTTATCTGCCAATGCAGGATGAGATTTTTCCCGACAAGGAACATTTTGGACGAATTTTTCGGAATAATGCGGTAATGAGTAGTCTGGGAATCACACAGATAGCTGCCGTTATGGGTTCCTGTGTGGCCGGAGGAGCATACCTTCCCATAATGAGTTACGAAGCCATGATCGTGGATAAAACAGGCTCAATTTTTCTGGCCGGTTCCTTTCTGGTGAAGGCCGCTATTGGCGAAACCATCGACAATGAAACGCTGGGTGGCGCCACAACCCATTGTGAAATAAGCGGTGTCACCGACTATAAAATGCCCAATGATGCAGCCTGCCTCGACCGGATACGGAATATCATGGATAAGATCGGAGATTATGAGAAAGCCGGCTTCAACCGCGCTGCACCGGCTTTACCGGTGAAGAACCCGATTGAAATATTCGATCTGGTGACCAACGACCGGGTAAAACCAATCGATACCATGGAGGTGATACAGCGCCTGGTCGACCATTCGGAATTCGATGAATATAAGGAAGGGTATGGTAAAACAATCATTTGCGGCTATGCACGCATCGACGGCTGGGCCGTGGGTATTGTAGCCAACAACCGGAAAATTGTAAAAAGTAAAAAAGGAGAGATGCAGATCGGGGGAGTGATTTATAACGACAGTGCCGACAAGGCCACACGGTTCATCTTAAACTGCAATCAGAAAAAAATACCCCTGGTGTTCATTCAGGACGTTACCGGATTTATGGTAGGAAGCAAAAGCGAACACGGAGGCATTATTAAAGATGGCGCTAAAATGGTGAATGCCGTTAGTAACAGTGTGGTACCGAAATTCACCATCGTTATCGGCAATTCATACGGAGCCGGTAACTATGCCATGTGCGGGAAAGCCTATGATCCAAGGCTCATCGTGGCCTGGCCAACCGCTCAGATTGCGGTTATGGGGGGCTCACAGGCTGCCAAAACGCTGCTTCAGATACAACTTGCCAACCGCAAAGACGTTACTCCCGATGAAGAGAAGAAGCTTCTGGATGAGATCACCGACAGGTACACACGGCAAACAACCCCGTATTATGCGGCAGCCCGCCTTTGGGTCGACGAGATCATTAATCCGCTCCATACCCGCACCTGGATCAGCATGGGCATTGAAGCCGCCAATCATGCCCCTATTACACGCCCGTTTAATGTGGGTGTGATACAGACCTAGGAACCGGTTTCGGGTGGAAAATCCACGAAAAGTCCGCCTTGCTGCAAATCTTTTGCCAAAATTTGATAATTTGCCGAAATAGGCTATATTTGCAATCCTTTTTGCAATACTCGAGACTTGCTTTTCATTTATTATTAACCTAGAAACTGTTCCCTGCAGTACCCGTTTACGGGACTGATGGAATCAGTACTTTTATGTCATATACATCCGGTATATGCATTTATTGCAAGAAAGGAAGATGACACAAGCGCTTGCCAGCGCATGTTTCCGGCCCGTTTCGGGTGCGGTTTGTGGCCATACTGAGAATAACATACCCGGCACACAGGACGTGAATTATTAACAATAAATATTGATAAGCCTTGGCAACTAAAGACACCAACCGCATCAGTTTTGCATCGGTAGAGAAAGTGATTGATTATCCCGATTTTCTCGACGTGCAGATCCAGTCTTACAAAGAATTCTTCCAGCTGGATGCTTCTACTGAAAACAAAAAATCACAGGGACTTTACAAAGTGTTTATGGAGAACTTTCCGATTTCGGATACCCGTAACATTTTTGTGCTTGAATTTATCGATTATTTCGTTGACCCGCCTAAATACAGTATTGAAGAGTGTATGGAGCGCGGTCTTACCTACAATGTGCCCCTGAAAGCGAAATTAAAACTTTCATGTAACGATAAAGAACACGAGGATTTTGAAACCATCGTTCAGGATGTGTATCTGGGAAATATCCCGTATATGACACCGAAAGGTACTTTCGTGATCAACGGTGCCGAGCGTGTAGTAGTTTCTCAGCTTCACCGTTCACCGGGTGTGTTCTTCGGACAAAGCTACCACACCAATGGTACCAAATTGTATTCTGCCCGTATCATTCCGTTTAAAGGTTCATGGATCGAGTTTGCTACCGATGTGAACAACGTAATGTATGCCTATATCGACCGTAAAAAGAAATTCCCGGTAACCACCCTGTTCCGTGCTATCGGATTCGAAAGTGATAAGGATATTCTGAATATCTTCAACCTCGCTGAAGAGGTGAAGGTGACCAAAACCGGACTTAAGAAATATATCGGACGTAAACTGGCAGCCCGTGTGCTTCGCACCTGGGTTGAGGATTTTGTGGATGAGGATACCGGTGAAGTGGTTTCCATTGAACGTAATGAAGTATTGATCGAGCGTGATGTGGACCTTACCGATGACCATCTGGATACCATCCTGGAGGCCAACGTGCAAAGCATCATCCTGCATAAGGAAGAAAGCAAATCGAACGACTTCGCCATTATTCACAACACGTTGCAGAAGGATACTTCGAACAACGGAAAAGAGGCGATTGAACTCATCTACCGTCAGCTGCGTAACGCCGACGCCCCGGATGAAGAAACAGCCCGCGGTGTTATTGAGCGTTTGTTCTTCTCGGACAAACGTTATGACCTCGGTGAAGTAGGCCGTTACCGTATCAACCGTAAACTGAACAAGGTTGTCGAAAACAGCCGTGTATTGACCAAAGACGATATCATTGATATCGTAAAACACCTCATCCGACTCAGTAATGATAAAGCGGATGTGGATGATATTGACCACTTGAGTAACCGTCGTGTGCGCACGGTGGGTGAGCAATTGTATGCTCAGTTCGGTGTA
>JBGAVF010000343.1:0-2335 GCA_044228315.1 Bacteroidia bacterium
AGGTTCCCGAATGGAAGAGTGAGCGCATTCCGTTAGCCGAGATCGATGAACAAGCCTCCCGTATTCCCAAAGACAAGATCGTGATCGTATATTGCCAAAGCGGTATTCGCAGCGTAACGGCCATTGAAAAATTACGGAAACATTTTCCGTTTCAGAATCTTTACAACCTGAAAGGAGGCATTCATGCCTGGATGCATCAGATGCAGAAAACGGAACATGGAAAATAAGATCAGGAAACCCAAAAACCTATTTTTACAGGGCCCGGTGACGCCGGCCTTCATTGCCGATGCCATAGCAAAGCATGCGGATAAAACGGATATCGGTGCGCATCAGATCTTTCTCGGACAGATACGGGCCGATGTGAAAGAAGGGCGAACCGTGCAGGCCATTGAATTTACTGCGTATGAAGCGATGGCCAACGAGCAGTACAGCATTTTCAGGGAAACGCTTTTCAGCAAATACCCCATCACCTGTATGCATGTGTATCACAGTCTGGGAGAAATAAAAGCCGGAGAAATGAACCTCTTTGTTTTTGTTTCGTCGCCCCACCGTGATGCTGCCATCAGGGCCTGCAGTGAACTGGTAGAATGGATCAAAAAAGAACTTCCGGTATGGGGGAAAGAGTTGTACAACGACGGCTCCACCTATGACTGGAAAGTGAATCAATAAAAAAATCACATGGTAGATATCACCGCCAAAATAAACACACTGCGTTATGCCCGGGCACAGGCACTGGTACGCCTGAGTTCAGAAGCCACCGTGCAGGCCATTCAGAACCGGACCGTGCCGAAAGGGGATGTGTTCATCCCCATTGAATTCGCTGCCCTGCAATTCAGTATCAACGGGCTGGAGGTGAGCATTGAAGTAGAGATAAAGACCATTTATAAAACCGGGGTGGAGGTGGAGGCCATGCACGGAGCCTCGGTAGCAGCGTTAACCATGTATGATATGCTTAAGCCTCTGGATCCGCATATTGAAATTGCCTCAATAAAATTGCTGGAAAAGAAAGGAGGGAAGACCACCTTCAAGGAAGAATTCCGGAAAGGACTCACGGCAGCGGTCATTATCTGCTCGGATTCCATTGCGGCCGGTAAGAAAGAGGACCGGGCCGGGAAAGCCATACTCAATAAATTAAAAAAGCTGGAACTCAACGTCACGGAAACGTTCGTGATCCCCGATGAGAAGGAACACATTCAGCAGGAAGTGAAACGCCTCTGCGCCGCCGGCACCCATCTTATCATCACCACCGGAGGTACGGGCTTATCGCCCCGCGATGTGACGCCCGAAGCTATACGCCCCCTCATTACCCGCGATATTCCCGGCATAGCCGAGGCCATGCGCAGTTACGGACAGGATCGCACCCCGTATAGTATGCTTTCGCGCAGCGTGGCCGGTTTCATCGGCGATACGCTGGTGCTGGCCCTTCCGGGTTCCACCAAAGGAGCCGAAGAAAGTATGGATGCCTTGTTCCCGTATATTCTGCATTTGTTCCGGGTGCTGCAGGCTTTACAGCATGAGGAATAGAATTGTTTTTGCAGATGCAACGAAATGAACTTTCATTGTGTCTTACAGAAAAATCATGGTATGAGATATAGAATACTTTTATTGGTTTCTCTGGTCATCAGTGTGGGTTTCAGTTGCAGAAAACAGGTGCTGAAAACGCATATAATTTTACACATTGTTGATGAAGAGACCAATTTACCTCTGCCCGGAGCAAAAGTTGCTTTTTATGCATTTGCCTCTGGTATGTATCATTATAGAGATAAGGTAGTAGTTTTTTCAGATTATGCAGGGAATGTGAATGTAACCATACCAGGATATATAGAAAATAAACCTATAGAGTCAGATGTAAGCATTTATGCTTATTCCGATACGCCTTATTTTTATTGCCTGGTGAACCGAAGGGCTCCCCTTGAAAAAACGAGTGAGCTTACAATAAAACTTTCAAGAGCAGCAGCCATTTATTTGAATTATCATCCGTTATCAACAGCCTCCGTGCTAGATAGTTTGCAATGGGGAATAGACAGGCAGAAAGATTATTCTTTTTTCTTCTCTGGCGATATTGATCATTTGTATGAATATACCATGAACAGAAATTTACATACGCTACCAGGCGGAACCTTGATGAATTCGGATACCACCATACGGATCTACTGTGATCCTACCATTACAACGGATTATTATTATCGGGTGCACGGAAATATTAAAGTTGAAAAATGCAGTTTGAAAAGAAATGATGTCATGGTGACCGATATATATTATTAACACCCATGTTTATAACGGAGACAGAAGATTTCTATACGAATTCCTGCATTTATAAGCATGATTTTACCTT
>JBGAVF010000018.1:0-4943 GCA_044228315.1 Bacteroidia bacterium
CTTGATGTAGTTACGGTCCACTGCCCGCTTCATGTTCCGTTTCGATACCGAGATCAGCACCTGGGCCGGCACATCTTCATCCAAAGGCATGGCCTTCCATACAAACAACAGCGGATAACACCGCAACGAAGGGTTCCCTTTCTGCATCAGGGCTTCGATACGTTTCTGGCTGCACAGCCTTTCGTTTTTTGAGAATGTGTATCTCACGGGTAAAAAAAAAGCAGTTAACGGGATGCGCTAACTGCCTTTTCAGAAATGAATCTTTATGTCTTATTTTTTATGACTTCCTTCGTCGGAAACGGTTAAGCGTTTTCTTCCGCGTGCACGACGGGCAGCAATGATCTTGCGGCCGTTCTTGGTGCTCATGCGCTCGCGAAATCCATGTTTGTTTCTGCGTTTACGGGTCGATGGCTGGAATGTGCGTTTCATGACGATATATTGTTATATGCTGATTATAATTCGTAAAAAGGAGTGCAAAAGTATAAAAATCCCCCGAAAAAGGAAATGTTTAATAGAATTTTATTTTCCGGGCGGCAAAAACACACATCTGCAGCAGCAGGAAACCATGGCGGAAACGGCTGATATTGGTGCTTCCATAGGTTCTTTCCTTGTAACGGATCGGGATCTCCACAATCTTCAGATTCAGCTTGTAGGCCCCGAAAATGAGGTCGAAATCTCCAAACGGGTCGAAATCCCCGAAGAATTTCCGGTTGGAGATGAGGCGGTCGTAATCTTTCCGGAAGATAACCTTGGTGCCGCATAAGGTATCCTTGAACGGACGGGAGAGCAGCCAGGTGAAGGCCATGCTGAAGAATTTGTTCCCCAGGATATTTAAAAACCGCATGGCATTGTCATCCATCTGGTACACCAGCCGGGAGCCATTGATGAAATCGCCTTTTCCTTCGGCAATGGCCTTGTAAAATTTAGGCAGGTCCTCCGGTGGTACCGTAAGGTCGGCATCCAGGATCATGAGAATATCGCCGGTGGCCATGCTGAAGCCCAGCCTCACCGCATCGCCTTTTCCTTTGCCGGTTTGCCTTCCGGTTTTAATGGTATGTGTGTCTTTATATTTTTCGGCCACCTCCTGTATCACATCCCAGGTATTATCGGTGCTGTTTCCTTCTATGAAAATGAGTTCTACGCCTTTGCCCATATTTGGCAGGCGCTTCACGGCATTTTCAATATTCCCGGCTTCGTTACGGGCCGGCACCACCACACTCACGGTAAATTCTTTTTCTTCCGGCTTCAGACGGTCGGAGAGGGGCTTGGCAAAAAAGTAATGGTTGAGGCAGAACCAGTTAAAGAAGGGCAGCTGGGCAATGATCTTATTAAAGAACCAGGAGATGAGGGGGATATTCACCGGGATCAGCTGACGCTCGTCGGTTTTATATACATCGAAACCGGCCAGGTAAAGCAGGTTGGTGAGGTCGGCCGGACTTAGCCAGTTCTGGTCGGGTGTTTTGTGTTTGATGCCGGCTGCTTCCGCAAACTTCAGCATGGGTTCCCACAGGTAATTGTAGGCCGTTACAATGATCTTGGTATTGCGGTGGCACACCTGATGCAGCTGGGCAAAGCACTGCTGTATGTCTTCCAGAAAACCGGTGAGGTTGGAGATCACGATCACATCAAAGGTTTCATCCATCGTAAACTCTTCCGCATTCATCTCAAAAAACCGGATGTGAGGATAGGCTGCTTTGGCATTGGCAATCATCTTACTGCTTATATCAATGCCGGCTTTGCGGGTGCCTTTAAGCTCATTCAGCATTTCACCGTTTCCGCATCCGATCTCCAGCACACTGCTTTCTTCATGAATGTAGTAGTTGCAGTAACGTGTGATATCGTTCCAGTAATAACGGTTGCGCTGCCGTATTTTCACCCGTTTGTCGGCGATGGCATTAAAATAATCAATAACAGATTGCTTCATATTTTATAAGGAGGTGAAGTCGGTCAGGGGGTTAATTTTTTTCAATTACGATGGTCATGAACATGCTGCACTGCCGGGTAATTCCGCTCATCAGTTTTTCGGCAGCCGTGATCAGTGAAAAGGCAAAATCCGGCACCAGTTGTTTTTTCGAAACGCCGCCGCTCAGCAGATAGCGCAGCGGGGTATGGTATTGAATGCTTTTGATCTTCAGGGAAGGGAACTGTGTTTCAAACTGCTGCCGGTCGCGCTCAAACACGATCCAGGGCAGGGCGCCGTTGGCCCCGCTCATGGGTCCTGAAGGGGGGATATGCCAGTCGCCCGAAGGTTCGAACGGTTCGTGGTGAAAGTTGCGGTAAATAAAACGGCCCCAGGTGCTGTTGGCCGGTTCGGTCATAACAATGCGTCCACCTTTCGTCAGCACGCGGCTGGCTTCTTTCAGGAAAGCGGCGCTGTCGGGGATATGATGAAACACATCGGTCATGAAAATGGCTGAAACCTCTCCGTCGGCGAAGGGCATGTTCTCCCCGTAAAACTTCATATCCACCACCCCGGGCAGGTCGAGCACATCGGAGGTGATGACATTGGGGATCCACTGCTTCAGGAAGCCGCCTCCGGAGCCCAGCTCCACCTTTTTGCCGGGAGGAACCTCAGCAGCATGGCGGGCAAAAACAGCATACCATTCGTCGTACAGTCGTTTCAGAAAGGGTTTCGACAGGATGATCTCCCGGTGCTGCAGGGTGCGCCGGGGGTCATCGAGTGAATAGGTTTCGGTATGCTTCAGATCCAGTAATCCCATGCCGCAAAAATAGCAATTCAGCGCATTGATGCGTGATTGAAATTGCAACCCTTCAGAACAAGCCTATGAATTGCTTTCGTATTCAGAGATAAAATAGAATTCTTACCAGATCTTCACCCGGTCTTCTTCCTTGCGCCACATGGCTTCCCCTTCTTTAATGCCAAAGGTGGCATAGAACTCGGGCATGTTGGAGAGCGGCCCGAGCACACGGAACTTGGCGGGTGCATGTTCATTGCTTTTTACCTGATCGGCAATGGCTTCCGGTCGTGAATTGATCATCCAGGCCAAAGCATAGCCCAGAAAAAAACGCTGGTCTGGGTTCAGTCCTGCGATCATTTCTTTGTTTTTGTACTGAGCCGTTTTCTTGAACGCTTCATAGCCCATGATGATACCGCCCAGATCGGCGATATTTTCGCCTTGTGTGAGGGAACCGTTGATATGCAGGCTGTCAACCGCGATATAATTATCGAACTGCTTCACAATGCCCTGTGTTTTTGTAAAGAAGCGGGTGCTGTCTTCCGATGTCCACCAGTTGTTGAGGTTCCCGTTGGCATCGTACTGGCAACCCTGGTCGTCGAACCCATGGGTGATCTCGTGGCCGAAGGTGGAGCCCCCGATGATAGAATACAGAATGGCATCGTCGGCCATTTTACGCTCGAAGCCGGGCACGATGATATTACATCCGGGAACTACAATTTCATTGTTCGACGGGTTGTAGTATGCGTTATAGGTTTGCGGATACATGCTCCATTCTTTGCGGTTCACGGGTTGCCCGTACTTGGCGATCATGTAATTAAAACGCCAGCGTGCCACGCTGAAGGCATTCTGTAAATAGGACTTCCGGTCAACGGAAACGGTGCTCATATCTTTCCAGGTATCCGGATATCCCACTTTCATCACAATGCTTTTCAGCTTTTCAATGGCTTTCTTTTTGGTGGTTTCGCTCATCCAGTCGAGGTTCTGAATGCGTTCGGCATACACCGTGCGTATCGACTCCCCGATCTCCATCAGTTTCTCCTTGGTGCCTTTGGGCAGGTATTCGGCCACATACACCTGTCCGATCAGTTCGCCCAGGTGGTTGTTGGTCATTTCCACTACACGTTTCCAGCGGGGTTTTTGCTCTTTCACACCGCGGAGCACGGTGGTATAGAACGAGAAATATTCGCTGTAGGTTTTGTCGTCCATGAACCGGGCGCTGCTGCGCAACAAGTGGTAGCGCAGGTAGTCCTTCCAGTCGTCTACCGGGAAGGATTTCAGAAATCCATTAAGTGCGGTGAGGGCCTCGGGTTGCCCTATGATCACCGTATCCACCTTGATGAGGCCTACCTGATTCATCCACACATCCCAACGGATGGATGGGGTAAGTGCACAAAATGATTTGTAGTCCATTTTGTTATAGTTCTTCTGCGGGTCACGGGTGTCTTCGCGTTTGCGGTGACTTCCGGCAATGGCGGTTTCGAGTTTCATGAGCCGGGTGGCAGCGGCAGCGGCTTTCGTGGCATCGTATCCCATCAGTACGAACATGTTCTGCAGGTGCTGAACAAATTTGCCCCGAACCATTACAGTTCGTGCATCGGCATCGAAGTAATAGTTGCGGTCGGGTAGGCTCAAGCCACCCTGTCCGAAGAAAATAGCATTTTTACTGCTGATCTTATCATCCTGCCCCACACCGAAACCGAAAAGGGGAGAGGCACCGAGGCTGTGCATAGCTCCGGCCATCACCAGTATATCGTCGTCATTTTGTATCAGATCGATACGGGCCATTTCGTCTTTTATTGCCTGCATTCCGGCCGCATTGATCGAAAGGCTGTCCATACCGGAATAATAAAAATCACCGATCTTCTGTTTGTTGCTTCCTTTTTCCGGATTCGCCATGGCTGCCGATGATTCACAAATGTTGAGCACCTGCGCATTGATGGTATCCTGAATCATCTGCCAGAGGCCATTCTGCTGCTCACTGGCCGGGATAGGATGTTCTTTGAACCATCGCCCGTTGGCATAAAGGAAGAAATCCTCGCCGGGTTTAACGGTGGAGTCGATATGCGACAAAAGCGGATCGGGACCTGATGCCGTGTCGGTGTTGCGTTGGCATGCCATAAAAAAGCATGCGGAAAACAGAACGATTGAAAGTTTATAAAAGCTGTTCATAGGATTGAAATTATTGCGACTGCGAATTTGCGATTTTTTCATCTTTCTTAGGGCGGTTATATTTCATGGTTTCTT
>JBGAVF010000018.1:5006-19251 GCA_044228315.1 Bacteroidia bacterium
GCCGGGGTTGTATTTGCATTCGTGTTCCTGCTGAAATGTCTTTACATGCAGCGTTGCGACTACACCTCCGATCTTTTCTCCCACCTGCAGATCAGCCGGGACTGGTTTTACGGGAAGCCAATGTTTTATGAGAATTCATTCGGCAGGCACAACCTGATCCACAGCTATTTCTTCGATATCCTGTTGTCTCCGCTTACCATTCCTTTCGGGGTGTACGGACTTTTCATAGCCGAATGCGGGCTAACGGCTATAGCGGTAGTTGCGGTACTGCGGTATTTTCAGAAAACCGGAGTTTCCCTCTTTACCCAGGTATTGTTCACGTGCATGGTTTGCAGCCCGGTTACCTATTTTACACTGCACGATATACATTACGGGTTTCATGCCGAGATCATGCTGCTTCCTCTGGGCATGCTTTTGGGGCTGGCCCTGTTGCAAAGAAGCCTGTGGGCCATTGTGCCTGCAATATGTATCATTCTTGTAAAGGAAGATGCGGCTGTGTTTTTATGCAGTTTGTTGCTCATGGTTCAGGTATATCATTTATCGGCCCAAAAGATAACGGTAAAGCAACTTCTGTGGCGGGGTGCCGGTATCATTGCTGTATGTATTGGAATTCTATTGCTGGGGTTGTGGTGGATTCATTTTCAAAATCGCAATTCAGAAGCACGGTCCGAATCAATTTTGCTCGTTTTACAGCAAAGCAAGGTTACCGATATCCTGCACTCATTTTTTTACCTGTTGTTTTTACGGGCGCAACTGACCATTCCGATTCTGTTGCTTATATATTTTTATGCCGGGCCCCGGTATCTGGTCCTCGCCATGTTAGGCGCGTTTCCGGTTCTTATGGTAAATTTCCTTTCCGGGTCCCTTTACCGAACCGATACTAGTTTCTGGATCGACAATCCCTTCTCCCTGCTGTGGTGTCCGCGGTTTGCCGTGTACTGGGCCTACTGGATAGCTGTGTTGTTCATGGCCTTGCTGTTTCCTCCGAAAAAGGTGCTTTACCCATCGTTTGCCAAAGCATTCCTTCTTCCGATCTATTGCATCGGGTTGTTCTGGTACCAGCTGTACTTCTTTGCCCATAACAAAGTGTATACGGTTGATCTGGCCGGCATGATTGGTGAGGCGTTTATTCCGAATGTGGAATTCGAACTCAACCCTGATTTTAAACATGCCGCGGCCATTGCCCGCCAATTGCCCGACCGCTATCCGGTGGCTCCCATGTACAGGGTGTTCGGGGCGTTTCACCGGCTGGATATTGTGTGGCTCAATGCATGGGATAAGGCCTATACATCGCCCCGAATGATTCTGGCCAGTTACAATAAAGAAGAAGTGCCGGAAATGAAATATCTGCTGAAAAAGCCTTGTTTCCTGTTATACGACAGGTTGTATATTTTCACGGAAGCCGAAGATACTGTTTATGTAAGGAAAGCAGGAATCCCCGGGGAATGGAAGCTGTTATTCACCCCCTGATTCCGGTTCATCGAAGGAATGCACGAAATGCATGATGGTGGAACGGAAGGCTTCGTCATCACCTAAAAATTTTACTTCAATAGGAATATAATACAAAGGGATCGATCGGATCTTGTCTTCCTGAGATGTATGCATCAGGCGCATGCGGTCCTTTTCGGTGCACACCATAATGCCGTTTTCCGGGATCTGTTGAAAACGATGGATGAGGTCATCCATATCGGTATCATCGAAGCGGTGATGATCGCCGAACGTTTTGTGAATGCATGTATTGAAAATCCCATCGCAATGGGCTTCAAACGGATGGGCATTGGCAATTCCTGAAAACACCAGCGCCATTTTGGAATTTGTTTCTGTGAGGGTTTCTCCTGTAAATGCATGCACCGGTACCCCATACTGAATGGTGGTAAAATACACCTGCTGATGTGGTAACGGGTGTATGCGTTGTACAATGGCATCGCGCCCTGCTTTATCCAGATATGGCGGGCATTTCGTGACGATGATGACATGGGCCCGGTGGTAGGCAGAGGGCCATTCGCGCAGGTTCCCCGAAGGCAGAATGAGGTCGGAGTAGAACGGCGCCTCATAGGTAGTAAGAAGAATATTGAGCCCGGGCTTTACGCTGCGATGCTGAAAGGCATCATCCATGATCAGTACCTGCACATAGGGGCGGTCGTATAAAATTAGCGGTATGGCCAGCAGGCGTTTTTCACAAACACAAACCACCAGATCATGAAACTTTTTATAGAACTGAAGCGGTTCATCGCCAATGGTTTCAGCCGTGCTGTTTTCGTCGGCCAATAAATATCCCAGCGATTTGCGTCCGTATCCCCGGCTAAGGGTGGCGGCCTGAAAATGAGGGGTAAGCAAACGGATAAGATATTCCACATGCGGTGTTTTACCCGTTCCGCCGGTACTTAAATTCCCTACATTGATAACTGGGAAATCGAATGGTTGCTCGGGTAATATCTGCAGGCGGTACAGCATGTTCCGGATCCACATAATACCTGCATACAGAAGTGAAAGGGGAAACAGTATAATTTTATAAAGTATCAAAGGGGATGGCGTATTTTTGTGCAAAAATACATCATCATGGTTCAACTGAAGCAAATTACAGCCCATATCGAAACCATCGCTCCCACGTCGTTGCAGGAATCGTACGATAACAGTGGATTGCTCATCGGGAATCCGGATATGGAAATAACCGGGGTGTTAACCTGTCTCGACAGTACCGAAGACGTGATCGACGAGGCCATAGCGCGGGGATGCAACCTGGTGCTGGCGCATCATCCGGTTATATGGGGCGGGCTGAAGCGGATCACGGGCAACAGCATGACGGAGAGGGTGGTTGAAAAAGCCATTAAAAATGATATTGCAGTATACGCCTGCCATACCAACCTCGACAAGGTGGTAAGCGGTGTGAATGCAAAATTTGCATCGAAACTGGGTTTGCTTAACCCCAAGATTCTGAAACCGGAAGGCCGTCACCTAAAGAAACTGGTGGTTTTTGTACCCAATGACCATGCCGAGGCGGTGCGGGAAGCCATGAACCTGGCCGGTGCCGGTGTTATCGGCAATTACGATGCCTGTTCATATGCGGTACAGGGAACCGGCACGTTCAGAGGTAATGAAGAAAGCAATCCCTTTGCCGGAGAGCCGGGCACATTGCATCGGGAACCCGAAGTAAGGCTTGAGGTGATTGTGCCAGCATACCTTCTGCATCAGGTGGTTCAGCGCATGGTGAATGTGCATCCGTACGAAGAAGTGGCGTATGATATTTATCCAACAGAGAATATGCACCCCGGCATCGGATTGGGTATGATCGGGGAGTTGCCGGTGGCCATGCCGGTAACCGGATTTCTGGAGCATCTCAAGGCGACCATGGGTCTGCAAAGCATTCGTTTTGTAAATGCGGACCCCGGAAGGCAGATAAAAAGGGTGGCTGTATGCGGCGGGGCCGGGCACTTCCTGCTCCGCGATGCCATACGTCAGCAGGCCGATGCCTACATCACCTCCGATGTGAAATACCATGAGATCATGGAGGCGGAGGATCGGATTTTATATGCCGATATTGGTCATTATGAGAGCGAACGTCATACAATGCAAACTCTTATGGAGATTATTTCGCAAAAATTCACTAATATTGCACTCCTTTTTTCGGAAAGAAATATCAATCCCGTTCAATATTTTATTTAATTCTCACTATGTCCAAAGCAGTAGAAGTTCCATTAGAAGAAAAGCTGAAAGCCCTTTACACAGTACAGATGTACGATACACAGATCGACAAATTGCTGGCAGTACGCGGCGAATTGCCCATGGAGGTGAAAGATCTGGAAGATGAGATCGTGGGTCTTGAAACCCGTAAAACCAATATCAACGCGGCTATTGCCGAACTCGACGAGCGTATTGTAAATTTCAGAGCCCGCATCAAAGAATCGCAGAAACTGCTGAAAAAGTACGAAGAGCAGCAAATGAAGGTGAAGAATAACCGTGAATACGAAGCCATCACCAAGGAGATTGAAATTGAAGGTCTTGAGATTCAGGCCTGCGAGCGCAAAATAAAACAGGCCGGCTTTGAAAAAACCGAAAAAGCGAAAGCCCTCGAATCAACAGAAGAAGAAATTGAAGTTCGCGGTAAGGATCTGAAGCAAAAGCAAAAAGAACTGAAAACGATTCTTGAAGAGAGTGAAATTGAAGAGCAAAAGATCGTAAAGCTACGTGACAAGGCTGCGGAAAAAGTGGAAGAACGCCTGATGGTTTCTTACAACCGTATCCGTAACAACTACCGCAATGGTATTGCCATCGCTTCCATTGAGCGCGACAGCTGCAGCGGATGTTTCTCACAGATCCCACCACAACGCCAGCTCGATATTAAACAACGTAAAAAGATCATCGTGTGTGAAAACTGCGGCCGTATCCTTACCGATGCGCAGCTGGCAGAAGACCTGAAAGCCATGTAATGGCTTAAAACATTGAAATATACCCGAAAGCACTGCCATGAGGCGGTGCTTTTTTATTTCCGCATGTTACTCAGAAACCGGTACGGAAGCAGGGCGTCTTCACCCGCATAATCAACGCCTATGCGTGGTGTTGCCACAATGGTAGCGTCCGGAACATGGATGCCCCTGTCTTCAAGCCACACCGTGCGGCCAGTTAATGCCAGGGCATTCATGGATTTGTTGATGCCAAGTGCCTTGGAAAGGATGCCGGGTCCGTTTAATGGCGCAAGCATACGCGAGTCCGGCAGGTTTCTCCGTTGTATCATACGATGCGTTCCGGTATAGGGCAAACCGCCCCGTACAAGAACCGCCTGAGGAATGTCGCGCTTGCCGGTAACAATATTGAATAAATAATGCATGCCGTAACACAGGTATACATAGCTTGTACCGCCGGCGGCATACATCACCTCGGTGCGCGCCGTTCGCCGGCCCCCAAAGGCATGTGATGCCCGGTCGGTTATGCCATTGTAGGCTTCCGTTTCGGTAATTACCACAGCGGTGATCTCCCCGTCGATACAGGTAAACAGCACCTTTCCAATGAGGTCGCGGGCCAGAGCCACCACATCATCGTTCCGGTAATAGGCGAGGGGTAAAACGTTTTTCATCAAGACAGATACCGGCTCAGCATCACCTGATGATGGTGCGCAATATGTCCGTACGCCACAAAACCAAGGGTTCTGACACTCATCTGATAATTGTTGGCCTTGCCTTGTTTCACAGCGTCTTCCTCGCTCAGCGAACGCACAAATGCGAGTGTGCTTGCACGCACCGACCGGAACTCATCGGCCAAAGAGGCTGCGGAACGGGCATCGGCGTGGCTGTTGGCAGCAAAAGTATCCTGGTCAAAACCGGGAATGTCGAGCAATCCGCGACGGGCAAAATTCAGCATACGGAACATATAAATACGTTCCGTATCAATACAATGAAGGATCACCTCTGCCATACTCCATTTTTCAGGAGCATAACGTTTTTTCAGATCGCTTTCCGTAAGCCCGAGGATGAAGGAATGAAATGGATTTACTTGTTCTTCAAGGGCTGCCTGAAGATCGTTAAGTGGCACAAGATCGATGTATCGCTTGTAGCTTTCGGCATATTCGCCGGGTTCAGGTTTTAAAATAGCCATGATTAAAAGTGATTATAGTTAAAACAAAGATGAAAATTCCTATGGAATAAAAAAGGATTTTTATATTTTTGCGTGCAAATGCCCATTTGGTGGAATTGGTAGACACGCTACTTTGAGGTGGTAGTTCCGAAAGGTGTAGGAGTTCGAGTCTCCTAGTGGGCACCCGGAAACGAAAAAGCATCCGTAAAACGCAGCATGTGCGGATGCCTGAAATGATTTTAGCTGCATTGTTCTGTACGCATTTTTTTATAAGCCCATTTGGTGGAATTGGTAGACACGCTGCTCTCAGGAGGCAGTTCCGAAAGGTGTAAGAGTTCGAGTCTCTTAGTGGGCACCCCGAAAATCCTAAAGCAACCCTTTGGGATTTTTTTTTTGACGGATTTTAAAGTTACCCCCATAAAAAAACCCTGAATGATTCACTCAGGGTTTTTTTTATGTTTGTTCTATACGGATCAGAAGGCAGAAGCCGGCTCCAGTACATCGTTGTGTACCGGTACGATCCAGTCATGAATGTCAGCAATTTTTCCGCACTTAATGGCTTGTAACGTTTCACCGAGATAGTTGCCTACCGGACGGTCATCCACCGGAGGAAGAATATAATTCAGCCCTTTGTGCTGAAACAATTCAATATGCGCGATGTTCGCGGCTGTGCCGGTACAAAAAGCTTCTTTTAAAGTGCCGTTCTTATGGGCCTCTTCTATTTCATCAATGCTTACTTTTCTTTCTTCCACTTCCATACCGCTTTCACGCAATAAGGTGATGCATGAGCGGCGGGTGATCCCGTCGAGAATACTGCCATCCAGCGAAGGTGTAAGTACCTTATCGCCAACCACGAAAAATACGTTGGTGGTACCTGTTTCTTCAATGTATTTGAATTCCTTCCCATCCATCCACATCACCTGCTGAAAGCCTTCATTATTGGCTTCTTTGGTAGGCAGCATGGAAGCGCCGTAATTGCCCGCTGCCTTGGATGATCCGATGCCCCCATCGAAAGCACGGACATATTTTTCAGCCACTTTAATGCGCAAAGGCTGTGCATAATAAGGCGAAACAGGAGAACAGAAAATAATAAAACAATAGCTTTCGCTTACCTTAACGCCTACCGAATCATCGGTGGCAAACATGAACGGACGGATGTAAAGGCTGTTGCCTTCTGCGCGTGGGATCCATTCCCGGTCGAGGGAGATCAATTGGGTCAGGCCGTCCATGAACAGATCTTCCGGCAGTTCCGGCATACACATACGACGTGCCGACTCGTTCATACGTTTCAGATTATCCTGAGGGCGAAACAGCAAAGGGGTCCCGTCTTCATTCAGGTGTGCTTTCATGCCTTCAAAAATTGCCTGTCCGTAATGCAGGGCCGATGTGGCCGGCGATAATGGCACCGGGCCGAAAGGGACGATCCGGGCATCCTGCCATGCGCCGTTTTGGTAATCAACAACGAACATATGATCCGATTTTATTTTTCCGAAAGGAAGGTGTGAAAAATCGACCGATGCGATGCGGCTTTCAGAAACTTTTTGAAGGGTAATCTTCATGGCAGTGAATGGATTAAGAAGGGGCAAATGTAGTTATTTGATTGAAATACAGACATCAGAAACAAGAAACGTTTTTCACAAGGCTTTATTGCTTTCATTCCTTGTAGTTTAGCACAGTTTCTGTTCAAAAATCACTTTTTATCTTTCAGTTTAAATTCGGTATTTGCAGGCTGTAAACGTAGCCCACAAATTATGAAAATATTAGCCAACGACGGAATTGATGCAAACGGAAAAAATATGCTGATTAAGGCAGGCCATACGGTGGACACCAATAAGATCCCTCAGGCCGAATTAAAAGAAGCCCTGAAAAATTACGATGTGATAATTGTACGCAGTGCCAGCAAGGTTACCAAAGAAATTATTGAAGCCAACACCCACCTCAAGGTTATTGCCCGTGCCGGTGTGGGACTGGATAATGTGGATGTGGAAACAGCCAAGCGCAGCGGTATCCGTGTGATCAATACACCGGCCGCTTCTTCGGTATCGGTGGCCGAACTGGTTTTCGCCCATCTGTTCGGGATGGTTCGTAACCTGCCTCAGAGCAATCGGAATATGCCAGTGAACGGGGTTTCAAAATTCAATGAACTGAAGAAAATTTATAGTGAAGGATTTGAGTTGCGGGATAAAACATTGGGGGTGATCGGGTTCGGACGCATCGGACAGGAGGCGGCCCGCATTGCCATTGGACTGGGCATGCATGTGGTGGCTTTTGATCCGTATGTTGAGAAAGCGGAGATTTATTTCTATTTCCACCCATCGGTTTCCGATCAGCGCATCAAATTCGAGATCAAAACCATTTCGAAAGAAGAGGTATTGAAGCAGGCTGATTTTATTACCCTTCATGTGCCGTCTACCGGAACCCCGGCCATTGGGAAAGAAGAACTGGCACTGATGAAAGACGGTTCATACCTTGTAAACTGTGCACGGGGTGGTGTAGTGGATGAAAAAGCCCTGATCGAGGCCCTGCATTCCGGAAAGCTGCGGTATTCTGCTGCCGATGTATTTGAAAATGAACCACCGCTCGATGATGCCCTTCTGAAAGAAGAAAAAATGAGTTTAACACCACATATCGGAGCCAGCACGGCTGAAGCCCAAAACCGTATTGGCATTGAACTGGCTAATAAAATCATTGAGATTCTAAAATAACAACAAACGCTACCGCTACTACCATCCAAATACATGCTTCAGATAGCTCCTTTCAAAGCCATTGTACCCAGGGCGAATATTGCCGATATTGTGTCGAGTGAGAACTTTGATTCCCAGAATAAGAACCTGAGTATTGAAGAGATGAAGCGGAATCCGATGTCGTACCTGCATGTGGCCAAGCCGCATCTGAATTTCCCGGATGAGAAGAAAAATGTGGCCCGGCATTTTCCGTTTGCCAAAAAGAAACTGGAGCACTTCATAGCAGAAGGGATCATGCATAAAGTGCCTGAAACAGTATATGTATACCGGCAGATAAAGGATGGAAGGATCTATCAGGGAATAATTGCCGGCGTACATGCCGATGAATACGAGAGCAACCGCATTCGAAAACACGAAAATACCCGCACCGAAAAGGAAATGGAAATGGAAGGGCAGATGCGGATCACCGAAACCGTGGGCACAGCAGTGCTGGTTACCTACCATCAGACCCAGCAAATTGAAGCATTGACACTGCGAGAAACGCAACGGAAACCTTTGTTTGATTTTGTGAAGCAGGGTGTAAGGCATACCGTTTGGGTGGCGCATGCGGCTTCCGAAATTTGCGAAGCGCTTTCACATCTCGAGGATCTGTATATTGGCGACGGACATCACCGGAGTGCAAGCCTGGTGCGGTACGCCCGTTCCATGAAGGAAGCCAACCCGAACCATACCGGCAAAGAACCCTATAATTTCCTGCAAACGTATTTTGTGCCGGCCGAACATCTTTATATTTACGAATTCAACCGACTGGTGGCCAATGTGGGGAAATCGTCGTATAAAATCATCAAACATATTTGCGATAACTTCGAGCTTGAGAAGCGCAAAGACCCTTACCAGCCCCGTAAAATTCACAACTTCGGCATGTATTATCAGGGGCAATGGTACAAGCTGAAAGCAAAGCCCGCCATTATTCACGATGAAGACCCCCTGAAAAGCCTGGATGTGCAGATTCTGGAAGATTATTTATTAAAGCCGGTGCTCGATATCACCGACAGCAAAACCGACGAGAGACTTAGTTTTGTTGACGGAACCAAGGGCCTTTCCTTCTTAATGGAGCGGGTTGATAAAGCCAAGGCCGACATCGCCTTTTCGCTTTTCCCAACCAGTATTGAACAGGTTATGGCGGTTTCCGATATACATGCCACCATGCCCCCTAAAAGCACCTGGATGGAACCCAAAATGCGCACCGGGTTTATTGTACAGGATCTTTCCTCCTGAATACACTCCACGGGCACTCAATTCATGCGGCTTACACCTCACCAATAATTATTAAAATAACCCAGAACAACTATGAAATCTTCAACCCGACTTCTAGCCCTGTTGATCTTTGTATTTTCAGTTTCCGGCCTGATGGCCCAGAAAAACAAATCGATGCAGACCGAAACCTTTAAGGTGTATGGTAACTGTGGCATGTGCAAAAAAACCATTGAAGGCGCCCTGCTTAAAAAGGACGGTATTCAAAGCAAAAGCTGGAGCAGCACTACAAAGATGCTGACCGTAACGTTCGACCCGTCAAAGATCGCACTCTCGGCCATCAAGCAAAAGATCGCGGATGTGGGATATGATACAGACGAGGTACGGGCAAAGGATGAAGTATACGATGCACTGAACCCTTGTTGCCATTACAAACGACCGGGAAAGTAAAGACAAGAATAAACCCGAATGCTGCATACAACCATATCCGTTACACCAGCACATCCCGTGAATACGGTGCTGTCATTACAAAGGATTCCTGAAAAATGCCATGATACCGGGCTAATACCGGAGAGGAAACGTCGGCTGTTTTTATTTTCGCAGGGTACCCATTGCCCGAACTATTTACTGAATGGCACTTTCAATCTATTTAGAATAGTTCCAAATTATAAAAAACATATTAACAACTATTTAATTTTTTGCTTTAAATCTTAATTTCGTCCCCCAAAATCAGGGATTGTAAAGGAATTTTTACAACTCTAAATCACATTAAATCAATCATTTAGGAGCGTTAGAAAGGATCATACCACCAATGAACATTTATAATATCTTAGCCCTTATTCTGTTGCTGATTCTCATTTTTCTTATCCGCATCAGAAGACAACTCACAAAAGCCATCAATGACAAATTCCCGGAGAACCGCGACCCGGATTGGTTGTTGGACACATTTAAACCCTGGTACCATCACCTCAACAAGGTGATCGGACTTATTTCAGTGACCCTTTTGGGATTACTGATTGTAGGTTCTTACGGATTTGCCTATTCATACAGTATTGGCAATCAGCAAGGATACCAGCCCGATCAGCCGATAAAATTCTCGCATCAGTTGCATGCCGGACAGTACAAAATGGACTGTCGTTATTGCCACAGCGTTGCTGAGAAATCGAAAAATGCCAGTATCCCTTCACCGGGAACCTGTATGAATTGCCACAAAATGGTGAAAGCAGAAGCCAAATACAATGGTCAGACCTCACCGGAGATCAAGAAAATTTATGATGCGGTAGGTTGGGATGAAAACAAGAATGCCTATACCGGAGAAACCCGCCCGATCAAATGGGTTCGTATCCATAACCTTCCTGACCTGGCCTATTTCAACCATGCCCAGCACGTAAAAGTGGGTAAGGTACAATGCCAGACCTGTCACGGACAGATACAGACCATGCCGGTTGTAAAACAATTCAGCAACCTGCAAATGAGATGGTGTATCGACTGCCACCGTACTACCGGGGTGAACCTCGATAATAAGTACTATGATTCGATTCATAAAAACCTGAAAAAAGGTGAAAAATGGACCGAAGAACAAAATGGCGGTACTGAATGCGGTAAATGCCATTATTAATCAGGGACCAAGTATCAGCCCTATTTTTTACATCAAATAATCAACAACAACGAGTAAATACCATACCCAATGGATAACAATCAATACTGGAAAGGCCTGGATGAATTAAACAAATCTCCTGAATTCATGAAGCAAAAGAGCAATGAGTTCATGGAAGGTATTCCAATGAATGAGGCCTTTAAAGAAGAGACCTATGAATTTTCTTCAACACGTCGCGACTTCCTGAAATTCTTCGGCTTTACCGTTTCATCTGCTGCCATCATTGCTGCCTGTAACAAAGCCCCTGTACGTAATGTAATTCCGTACGCATTCAAACCGGAAGATGTTGTTCCGGGCACCGCCAACTGGTATTCATCTACCTGTAACGCCTGCTCGGCCGGTTGCGGAACCATTGTGAAAGTTCGTGAAGGTCGTCCGGTGAAAGTGGAAGGGAACCCGGATAATAAGATCAACAACGGCGGATTGTGCGCTGTGGGACATGCTGAATTGTTGAGTCTGTACGACAAAGCCCGTTATGAAACCCCGTTGAAAGGCACCAAAAAAACAGATAAAGATACCCTTGATAAAGAGGTAATGGCTGTTCTTGACCAGATCAATGCGGAGAAGGGCAATATTGTGATTCTTTCCTCTACCATCAACAGCCCGAGCACCCTGCGTGCTATCGGCGAGTTCACAAAGAAATATACAGGAACCAAACATATTCAGTTCGAAGAGTTCTCCTCGTATGCCATTACAGCGGCCAACGAGAAATCGTTTGGTAAAGCCGTTCTTCCTCAGTACCGTTTCGACAAAGCCAACGTGATCGTTAGCTTCGGAGCCGACTTCCTGGGTACATGGATTGCCCCGGTTCAATTTACACAACAATATACTGCAGCCCGCCGTGCCATTAAAGGCATGAGCCGTCATATTCAGTATGAAACGAATTTGTCGCTCACCGGTTCCAATGCTGATGTGCGCATCCCGATTGCTCCGTCTCAGGAAGGCGTTTATTTGCTAAACCTGTATAACAAGATCGCGGCCTCCGCCGGTGCACCTGCTTTATCGGCTCCTTCCATCGAAGCGCCGGTGAACATGATCGACAATACTGCCAAAGAACTTCTTGCCAATAAAGGAAAGAGCCTGGTAGTAAGCGGAAGCAATGATATCGATGTTCAGTTGCTGGTGAATGCCATCAACAGCTTGTTGGGCAATATCGGTACTACCATTGACATGGTAAATTACTCAAAGCAAAAGCTGGGTAATGATGCCGAAATGGAAGCCTTTGTAAAAGACATGAACGACGGAAAGATCGGTGCCGTTCTGTTCTACAACAGCAACCCGGTATATAACTACTACAATCCGGAAGCTATTAAGAGCGGATTGGGAAAAGTGAAACTATCAGTTTCCTTCGCCACCGCCAAAGACGAAACTTCGGTGTTGTGTAATTATACCATGCCGGATCATCACAGCTTCGAATCGTGGAACGACCATGAAGCGATTGCCGGACAGTACAGCTTATCACAGCCAACCGTAAATCATATTTTTGAAACCCGTCAGGCACAGGAGTCGTTACTGGTTTGGGCCGGTATTAAATCCGACTATTACGCCTTTATTAAAGAAACCTGGGCAACAAATATGAAAGATGTGGATTTCAATGCCACACTTGAAAAAGGATATTATGAAGGTGCTGCCCAAACAAGTACTGCAGCTTCTGAATCAAAATATGACCTGAGCGGTTCAGCGGCCAACCTGATGAAGATCGATGCCGACAACAAAGGCAAAGTGCAGGTGAAGTTATACGAAAAGGTAGGGATCCGCAGCGGACGTCTCAGCAACAATCCGTGGCTGCAAGAGTTACCCGATCCAATCTCTAAAGTTACCTGGGATAACTACGTGGCTTCATCGATTGTGTATTCAGCATCAAAAGGACTTACTGATGAGAACTGGGTGAATGTAAAAGCGGGAGGCACCGATGCTGATCTGCCGTTCCTTCGTCAGCCGGGCCAGGCCAACAATACCGTTTCTATCGCCGTTTGTTACGGACGTCCGCGTTTCGATAAAGAAGGAAATGCTTTTGAAATGATCGGAAGAAATGTATACGGTATGGTTTCATTCGTAAACGGAAGCTACCATTACAACCAGTATAACGCCACCATTGAAAAAACAAAAGCCGATCATGTGCTGGCGCAAACCCAAACCCACCATACCCTGGAGGGTCGCGATCATTACCGTTCGGTAACACTCAGCAAATACACCAGCAACCCAAAAGCATTCCAGAAAAAAGCGGAACTTATCAGTTTGTGGGAGGAGCGAGATTACAAAGGGCATAAGTGGGTGATGGCGGTTGACCTGAATGCATGTACCGGTTGTGGTAGTTGCGTGGTTTCGTGTAACAACGAAAACAATGTGCCGGTAGTAGGCCGCGATCAGGTAAGCCGTGGTCGTGAAATGCACTGGATGCGTATCGACCGTTACTTTACCTTCAACGAGTTCACCGAAGACGGTGCCTCCGATAAATACCGTGCCGATCTGTATTCCGACCTTAAGGTAGATAACAACAACGACGGATCTTACGGCAGTGATGAAAAAGTTACTGCACCGGAAGCATTTGAACATGTATCGGTAGGTTTCCAGCCGCTCATGTGTCAGCAATGCGGTCATGCCCCTTGTGAAACAGTTTGTCCGGTGCTGGCTACCACCCACAGTGGTGAAGGCTTGAACCAGATGACATACAACCGTTGTATTGGAACCAAATACTGCGCGAACAACTGTCCGTATAAAGTACGCCGTTTCAACTGGTATCGTTTCAACGATAACGACAATTTCGATTATCATTTCAACAATGATCTCGGTAAAATGGTGATCAATCCGGATGTTACTGTACGTACCCGGGGGGTAATGGAAAAATGTTCATTCTGTATCCAACGCATTCAGGATGCCAAGCTTACCGCAAAACGTGAAAACCGCAGCATGCAGGATGGAGAATTTAAAACCGCCTGTCAGCAATCGTGTCCGGCCAATGCCATTGTATTCGGTGATATCAACGATACCAACAGTGAGGTGTACAAGCTGTTCAACAACGAGCGTGCTAACCATCTACTGGAAGATATCGGGGTACAGCCAAGTGTAAAATACATGGGTA
>JBGAVF010000019.1:0-19125 GCA_044228315.1 Bacteroidia bacterium
GCTTCCATGTTCTTGGCATCTTTCAATTGTCCTCCTTCTTCTTCTTCACGACCTCCGTGTTTTGCCAGGAACATATTTTTAATTTCCTCTATATAGTCTACAAATTCTTTCGAAATCTGTTTTGCTTCTTTTGCTTTGTCACGGAAAGGTTTGGCTTTATCGCCTTGTTTTTCAACCTCACTTTCCATCATCAAAAGCAACTTATCGCTGGCTCCGTCCAGGTTTGCGCCCGAACGTTCCATACTCATTTCAAATTTATGAAAGGCTTTCAGAATCTCAGATGATACGTTCAAGGCCAACATCGCTGTCAACACCAGATACATCATATTGATCATCTTCTGCCGTGGTGATACATTACCAGATGCCATTTTGTATTGTTATAATTATTATGTTCTAATTTAAAAATATCAGTTTATATAAGCAACGATGAATTGCTTACAATATTGTCTGGTTCTGATTATCCCTGACGGTTACCGCCTGACATTGCATTCAGCATATTACCGTAAACGTTATTGAGGTTGGTGAGGTTTTTAGCCAGTTTACCAATTTCTTCTTTAACACCTGAAGAACTTGCTTCGGCGCTGGAAAGATTACCCAATACGTTACCCAATTTGCTGTAGAAGCTGCTCATGCTCTTGATATGTGAATCGGTATTCTGCAATTCCATTTCATACAAAGCATTCAAAGCAGAGAGGTTCTTGGTTACCTTACCTACTTGTTCAGCATATTGTTTTGAGCTTTCTGAGCTGGTAGAAAGGCTGTTCATAGCCTCAGTGGCTTTCACGTACGAAGTACTTAAGCCTTCAATATTTTTCGAAGCTTTCTGAACATTTTCAGTATAGTTGTTGGTAGTAGTAGCCGCATTGGTAAGGTTCGACATGCTGCTAACATTTTCGCTTAATGATTTCAACCCTGTTCCCAGGCTACCGATCAGGTCAGGAGTAACTTTTGCATCGATAAGCATTTTGTCGAGCTGAGCTGAAACAGAACCGATGTTCTTTTGTTCTTTCTTTCCGGCTTCGCTTTCTTCACCGGCAAGTTCAGGATACACCAGACTCCAGTCGATTTCCTGATGAGGTGGTTCAAAGGCGGAAATAAAGAAAATCAAGGCTTCAACAGACATACCCAGAGTAAGCATGAAGTTAGCACCAGGCCAGTGAAGGATTTTGAACAAAGCACCCAAGATTACAATTGATGCTCCCATACCATAGGCCATGGCCAAAAAACGCTTAGCCCCTTTACTTTCGAAAAAACTCTTTTTCATGTGCGAGTGAGATTAATAATTAAAAATTGATTGAAGATTGTGATAATTAAATTTTGAAATCGTAAAAATACGTATTGAACAAATCAGGCGATTGAAGAAATCCGTTTTTTAACGTTTATCTTTATTCGACCGGCCCATGTACGATTGAACGCAACGGAATCCAAGGAACGATTTACAGGTATCCTGGTATTCATACAAACGGCTTCCGCATTGTATGTAGTACCCAACATCCTTCCAGCTTCCTCCGCGAATTACTTTACGTTTGAATGTTTCCGGTTCGTCGTCTTTTGCAAGATATTTATAGTCAGGACTCATATCATCCACTACGGCCACATTCGACTCAAGGTATGAAGAACCCGTCCACTCGGAAACGTTACCGGCCATATTGTACAGACCGTAATCATTCGGGAAATAAGAAGATACTTTTACAGGATAGAATCCGCCATCGGCGCGGTAGTCACCACGACCGGGTTTGAAGTTGGCCAGATAACATCCTTTGGTATTACGGATGTACGGACCTCCCCACGGATACATATTTTCATCACGTCCGCCACGGGCTGCATACTCCCACTCATGTTCGGTAGGCAAACGGAATTGTGTTCTTTCAAGATCACCCACAGCAACTGCCCAATCGTTCATGTGGCGTGTTCTCCACCATGAAAAAGCATTGGCCTGGTTCCAGTTTACACCCACAACCGGATAATCATCATAATTCGGATGCCAGAAGTAGTTTTCTGTAAGTGGTTCATTATAGGAATAAGCAAAGTCACGAACGAATACCAATGTATCCGGATAGATCTGAACTTTGTATTTACGGATAAAGTTGGCATGGTTTTCATCGCTGTGGGCCGTTTTCAGGTCTTCGGTACTTTGTACTTTCGGTGAACGGGCAGCGGCCTGGAAATCAAAAATCTGGTATGAATAAATAAGCTTACGAACATCCCACTGACGGCGGTGCATGAAACGCTCCCCCGGTTTGTACTGCATATTCTGTGAAGCTTCACGGGTTTCATCGGCTTCTTCATCTACCCGTGTTTTGTAATTGATAATTGAGAACTCATCATCAGATCCTTCACCGATAAGGCTTTTGAACTGGTCTTCAGGAAGGTTGTTGCGGAAAATTGAGTCGGCCACGTAATACACAAACTGACGGTATTCGTTGTTTGAAATTTCAGTATCATCCATGTAAAAAGCAGGAATGGAAACCTGCTTGTTTCGGTGCACCATGTGAGAACCTACCTCCTGGTCACTCTGACCAAAATGGAAGGTTCCGGTTGGAACGTACACCATTCCATAAGGTTGTGGATGAGTCCAGATAGGCCGATTCGGGACACCATACATTTCCCCATTTTCTTTACCTGTACATCCCGCTAATATGACAATAGCCATAATCAAGACATACAGAAATTGAATGCTTTTGCGCATAGATTGAACGATTTATAGATTGCAAATATATGTTTTCTAACCAAATAAACAAGTTTCGACAAGGAAAACCGGTTTTTAACATTTAACGCACACGTTTCCGGTTTATTGTGAGTTTGTCAATTTTTTGCCACTTTTTTTAAATTTCCGCTAATTTCTCTCTCTTTTCCGGTACCATTAAAAATTCTGATTCATGAGATGTCGTGGATTCAAAATGTACCGGTTCGGTTTTTCTTTTGTCTTGATGCCATAACAGTACTGTACAAATAACTCATGTGTGGTGCGGCTTCCGGGCTTCAGTCCGTTCAGGATAAAATCAAAAGCATACCCTACTTTAAAATCTCCGGCCATATATCCGAGCATGAGGTTCGTGTTATCTCCCTGACGATAGGACAATCCTGCATATAACTGACTGTTATACACTACAATAGCATTCGCATCTATCTGCATCTTTTTACCGTACTTAAATAACAGATACGGCTGAAGTACCAGGTTACCACTTCCGATAGGAAATTCAGCGCCGGCATTGGCATACACGTGTGTTTGCAGACTGGAGAAGGCAACCCCGTTATTTTTAAAGGTTCCCGGCAAAAGGTGGGTAGCCGATACACCGATATCCAGGTTGTTGAACGCCGGATTCAGATAATGGAATCCAAAGCCCAGGTCATTCTGACGATCTTTTACCAGGGCGGAAGGAACCCGGGGATCCGGTCCGTTACCCATAAGTTCGGAAAGGGCCTTCAGTTTGCTTCCATCAAGCGTTTTTTGCATTTGCCCGAACGATACACCGAACGACAGGTCGGATGCATTCAGTTTCAGATAATAGGCTGCACTTAATTTCGGAAGAATGAAGGTTTGTGGTCCGATCTTATCGTTGATAATATTTACACCAATACCCAGCTTCCCGTACAAACGGGTGGAAAGATTCAAAAACTGAGTGGTTGGAGCAATGTTGTATGGTGATATTACAGCCTTGTTACCGATATCATTAATGGCATCACTTTTAAAGCCCAGATACTGCTGGTGCCAAAGGGCACTGATACAAATCTTCTTGTCAACCTTGCCCGCATAGGAAGGGTTGTACGACATTTCATTAAACTGAAAATGAGTTTGATAACCATCCTGTTGTGCTTTGGAAGCAAAAAAGAAACTTACCAGTAATACAAGCGTAATTTTTCTGATCATGTGAATCCTCCGGTTAAAGGTGAATATGCAAATATGTGGTTTTATACAAATAAAACAAAATAAAAATATACCTAATCCTTTCCGGATGAAACATATGTATTTTTTAGATTCCTGAGATGAATCAGAAACAAAAAAAGCATACCGTTTAAAACGATATGCTTTTTCAGTGGTGAACTTTACTTCTTTACTGAACGATGAGTTTCATTTTAATGCTTTCCTGTGCTGAACTCACCTCCACAAAATACACGCCGGGCCTCCACCCGGATGTATTGATCGGCATGGATTTGTGGGCAGTGAAATCATGCATCGTTTCAAGTAATTCACGACCGAGTGCATCCATAACCACCACCCGGGCTTCCATCGCTTCCGGGATGACGATACGGGTTTCTCCGGTTGCCGGATTCGGATACAGTTGGGCCGTAAAGGTTCCGAGTTGTGAAGAAATTCCTGAACCGCCTTGTTTCCGGGCGGTGATCCATGCCGGCAACGCAATCCGTTTGCTTGTAAACACATGGTATTCACCCGGAGCCAGGTTGAACGTCATTGCTGTATTGGTAACGTTAATACTGTCGCCACTGAGGTAATCATACCACCATCCGGCATTCTGAAAGTATGGCTGACCGTTTTGATTCACCACATCAAAATTGGCAATGGTATTTACTTTCAGATTGGTGCCATTCATCTTGGCATTTTTTACAATACCGGTTGTATACCATTCATAATTATCCGTTCTGAATTCGGGGTCGGCGTGCAACAGCTGCATGGCACCGAATACCTTATACAGGTTGTAACGGTTTGTATCCTGCAGATAGTTCCATCGAATGGGTTTCGAATCGGTACGGCAGGCATTATTGATGGTTCCGTTGCTGCAATAGTTAATACTGAAATTATACCCCAGTTCACCAAACTGCCAGATCATTTTCGGGCCCGGTTGGGTGAAAAATATGGCGGCCGCAGCTGCATTTCGTTTCAGTGCTGTTACTGAGTCTTTAATTAAATAACTACCTGCCGAATTGCCATATTGAAGATTCTTGTACATCAGTCTTTCTTCATCATGGCTTTCCATGTATTGCACCAGATTGTTTTCATTGAATGCACGTGTTTTATAGGAACCCCAGCTTAAGTCGGAATTGCTGCTATAACCCATGGTGCATTGATTGTAATTATCCGTCATTTTCCCCCAAAGCATGAAGCCTCGGTTTGCCAGTTCTTTTTCCTCGCTGTTATCACCGAGGTGCTCCAGTATCATATAACTATACGGTGAATATGTTTTCACTTTGTCGAGCATGCGTTGCAGAATATTGACCCGCGATGCATCGTACTGGCTCCAGGCAGAAATATCCGAGCCTGTGTTCTTTTGTGTAAACCCTTTCGAGAGGTCGAACCGGAATCCGTCGAGATTGTACACCTGCGTCCAGTAGGCAAGCACTGAATCAACAAACTGCTGGGTATAAACACTCTCGTGATTGAAGTCGTAGCCCGGGCTCAACGGGTGTGTGGCATCCACATTGTACCAGGGGTTTTGTGCGGTGACCTTTCCGGTGGATCCGTTGAAATACATCTGCACCATCGGACTCAACCCGAAGGAATGATTCAACACAATATCCATGATCACTGCAATGCCGTTCTGATGGCACTTATCCACCAGCGATTTCAGGTCGTTTTTGGTGCCATACGCTTTATCTACTGCGAAATAAAAATCGGGATTATAACCCCAGCTTTCATTGCCTTCAAATTCATTGAAAGGCATCAGTTCCAGCGCATTGATGCCCATGCGTTTCAGGTATTCAATAGAGTCGGCAATAACCTTAAAGGTGTGATTCTGATGAAAATCACGCACCAGCAGTTCATACACATTAAGATTCTGTTTCCAAGGTTTGTAAAAATTGGTACTGTATTGCCAGTTGAAGGGTGTTTGACCGGTTTGCAATACCGATACGATGCCGCTGGTCTTCCCCGTAGGGTATGTTTTCAGATTGGGATAAACGGAGCCCGGAATGTACTTGTCGTTCCAGGGGTCTAGGATCTTATCGGAGAATGGATCCGCTACATAAAGGGATCCGTCGATATAATACTGGTAGCCGTATTCTACACCCTTGCTTAATCCGGTGATCGTTACCCAGAAATATTTTCCTCCGGGATCCTTATTCATCAGGGTTGACGGATCAGGATACCATGCTGTAAAATCACCCACCACATAGATAAAGTTTTTAAAGGGGGCAATAATACAAAGGGTAACTGTGGTGTCGTTCAGGTAATTGATACCGGGTTTTACACCTGCCGGTACAGTAGCAATATTGGTTCCGCCATATACCACATAGGTAAGCGTATCATATTTTGTAACGGCATTTTTAGTCGCTGCAATGATCAGTGTCTTTTTCCCGGCGGTTGTGGCGGTTGTATTCCAGGTTATCACTGAGTCATTGGCAAGTGTTGAAACCGGAATGCCGTTTTCGTAGAGTGTGAGCGCGCATTTTGTGCTGGCTACAGCCGAAACGGAAACCGCATCATTCACATTCTTTATGACCCCTTTTGATGGGGAAGTGAACTGCACATTGAACGAGTTGGATGCATACAGATTGATAAAAATGTCGTTCCCTCCAACATCTTTGGCTTCCTTGCTTCCGTCGCCACTGCGAAATACAAATGCCATTTTCAAAGCGGTTTCGCCGTTTGAAACACTATACATAGAGCGAACACTGGGCGCCACCTTATAGGTATACAGGTCGGTACCGATACGGGTCATTTTCCATGCAGGATTGGTTTGTCCCCAGGTGGTAAACACATGTTTCCAGTCGGTATTGCCTGTGCTGAGGTTGGTTATTACACCGGTATGCACATACACATCACCGGTATACCCTTGCAGTCCGGCTGTGCCTTTGGTGGCATCGAAAGTGATCAGAACCGAATCGTTTTCCGATGGAAAAGCCGGGACAGTGGAAACCACCTGAGCCGAAGCCCCCAGTACCGTGGATAAAAGAAGCCATAATAACGTACAGTTTTTCATGTTTAATAAAAAGGGTTAAGTTACAAAACTATTGATTTTGGTTGATTTTGTTTCTGGCAACAGATTAAAAAAAAGGCCTCCGTTGTTCAGGAAGCCTTTCTATTACGTTAATATTACAATCAGCAATACTCTTCAAATACAGCTTTGAGATTATCCGCGATCATTTGTGCACTGCGTCCTTCAATGTTATGGCGTTCAATCATATGCACCAGCTTACCATCTTTGAACAAGGCAATGGATGGAGAAGAGGGTGGAAATGGCAACAGAAATTCACGGGCTTTGCTTACCGCTTCCTGTTCCATACCGGCAAATACGGTAAGCAATTCATCCGGCTTTTTATCACCACGCAATGCCAGGTTTACTCCCGGCCTGCATGTACCGGCTGCACATCCGCATACCGAATTTACAACCAGTAACTGGGTGCCTTTTTGTTTGTTCAGGGCTTCCTCCACTTCGGAAGCATTCATCATTTGTTTGAAACCGATTCCGGTCAATTCTTCCCGCATCGGGGCAACGAGCATTTCTGGATACATATCTGTGTTATAAAGTGTTTTAGGTTTGAAAAAAGCAGACACGGTAAGGCGTCGGCAGATTAAAAAAGGAACCCCTTTTTCAAATGCAAAATTAACCTAAATTCCGCTTATTTCGTATCAATAAAACAAGATACCGTTTGTTTTGTTTTGCAGCTCCGGATTTTCTGCAACCTGCGGGTGTTTCCGTTTCATTCTTTACAATCCTTCGTATTCCCACCGGCCCTCCCGCTGTTTTTCTTATTTTTGAAATCCAATAGCACAAACGGATGACCGAGAAGAAACCCAAGCAACCCGAAAGTAAAAAGCGTTCCACTCCCAAAAAAGTGACAGCTATTACAACTCAAGAACCTGCTGAGAAGGGCAAAAGCAACGCTGTAAAAGTAAAAACGGGCAAAAGCCTGATAAAAGAGATGGCCGTAGATTCTCCAATTAACAAAACCAAGAAAACCCTGAAAAAGACGTCGGCCACTGAAACCATAACATCCCCTCCTGAAGGGAACGTTTACCCGCATTCTCGCTTTACTGATTTCGATATACAATTGTTTCAGTCGGGCAAGCATTACCGACTCTACGAAAAAATGGGTGCACACGGTTGCACGCTTCATGGTAAAGAAGGAACCTATTTTGCGGTGTGGGCGCCCAATGCTGCAGAAGTGAATGTAATGGGCAACTTCAATTTCTGGAACCGCTACGAACATAAGCTCAATTTACGATGGGACGGCAGTGGTATCTGGGATGGGTTCATTCCGGATGTGAAGCGCGGTGAGGCATACAAATATGCGGTGATTACCCCGGAAGGCCATGTGCTGGAGAAAGGGGATCCATATGCATACTATTGGGAATTGCGCCCCAATACAGCATCGATTGTATGGGACACCTATTACGAATGGCAGGATAATGCCTGGATGAAGAAACGCAAGAAAAACAATGCTCTTAATGCGCCGGTGAGTGTGTACGAAGTGCACCTGGGAAGCTGGAAACGGAATGCTCATAACCCGGAAGAATTTCTTAGCTACAGAGAGCTGGCCGCTTTGCTTCCTCAGTATTGCAAAGAGCTGGGATTTACGCATGTAGAACTGATGCCGGTGATGGAACATCCTTTCGATGGCAGCTGGGGATATCAGCAAACCGGGTATTTTGCAGCCACATCCCGTTTTGGTACGCCACAGGATTTTATGTTTCTGTTAGATACACTTCACCAGCATGAAATAGGTGTTCTGCTCGATTGGGTTCCCTCCCATTTCCCTTACGATATGCATGGGTTGCATATGTTCGACGGAACGCACCTGTATGAACATGCCGATATGCGAAAAGGGTATCATCCCGACTGGAAAAGCTATATCTTCAATTCGGGTCGCAATGAGGTTCGGAGTTTTTTGATCAGCAATGCGCTTTTCTGGTTCGACCGTTACCATGCCGATGGTTTACGCGTAGATGCCGTGGCCAGCATGCTATACCTCGATTACAGCCGAAAAGAAGGTGAATGGATTCCCAATGAACTGGGGGGCCGTGAGAATCTTGAAAATGTAGCGTTGCTGAAAGCGCTGAATGAAACCGTATACAAAGAATTTCCCGATGTGCAGATGATTGCCGAAGAAAGCACCTCCTGGCCGGGCGTTTCAAAACCCCTTTATAACGGTGGACTGGGTTTCGGAATGAAGTGGATGATGGGATGGATGAACGACACCCTCACCTATTTCAAACGCGACCCTATGTATCGCAGCTGGCACCAGAACGATCTCACGTTCAGTATGGTGTATGCCTACAGCGAGAATTTCATGCTGCCGCTGAGCCATGACGAAGTAGTGCATGGAAAAGCATCTCTCCTCAATAAGATGCCGGGTGATGAATGGCAGAAATTTGCCAATCTGCGCCTGCTGTATATGTATATGTGGACCCATCCGGGAAGTAAATTGCTTTTCATGGGCGGAGAATTCGGGCAATGGACCGAGTGGAATTTTAAACAAGGCCTTGAATGGCACGTTCTCGACTTTCCGCAACATAAAGGGGTGCAGCATCTTATTCAGGACCTGAATCACCTGTACCGAAACGAGGCATCCATGCATCAGCACCAGTTCGACCCGAAAGGATTTGAATGGATCGCGGCGGATGACCATAAAAACGCGGTGCTTTCATTCATACGCAAAGGAGAAAAAGCCCATGAGTTTGTTGTAGTTGTGCTCAATTTTACCCCGAATGTGTTGCATGAATACCGCATTGGGGTACCTGAAAAAGGAACGTATACAGAAATTCTGAACAGCGACAACGCGCGCTACTGGGGCAGTGATGTGCAGAACTCAGAGGTAAAATCGGATGCTGTGGCGCAACACGGTAAATTACACAGTATTGCCATTACACTTCCTCCTTTGGGCGGTGCTGTATTTAAGATCAAAGGAAAGAAGAGCCGAAAATCATAAACACCCGTTAAACGCTACTGGCGTATTACTTTAAACCGGTATTGTTCCGCGGCATCCTGAATTATAAACAGATACATTCCGGGGCTGAGTTCTGCAGCGTCGAAGGATGTTTCTCCGGCCGGCACATTGCGACGACATGCCAGCGCACCGTTCACAGTATAGACCTTCAGTTCGGCATCTGCGTGGATTTTCAGGTGTACCTCTCCCCGTGTCGGATTCGGGTATATCATTGGTTGTTCGGAAACATGCGTTATTACGCCGGTATTATCCACCGTTATCGTTACTGACTTACGTCCGCTGCACCCCAGGCTATCGGTACCTGTAACTTCATAGGTAGTTGTAACCAATGGAGAAGCCAGAACGGTAGCTCCGGTGCTTATATTCAATCCTGTGGCTGGAAACCACTGATACGTTTTGGCACCTGAAACGGTAACCGACACCTGCTGACCTTTTTTAACCACCGGCAATGAAGGGGTAAAACTCAGGTTGGGTGTATCATTTACCACCACATCAAAATATACGGTATCGGCACATCCCGGATGTGAGGTACCAATGATCCGATAGCGGGTGGTTTTGTCAGGTTTTGCAACCACGGTATCATTGGTTGTTTCACTGAGCCCGCTGGCCGGTGACCATTGGTATTTTGATGCACCGTTGGCTATAAGCCGGGTTGACTCTCCTTTACACACTTTGCTGGTACCCGACACCGAAACATGAACCGGAGGTAATACATATACGGTAAATTCACCCGTGTCTTCACAACCGGCTGCTATTTTTCCAACGACCTTATAGGTTGTTGTAACCTGTGGCGCTACAACCACCGACATTCCGGTGGTATCGGTCAGTCCCGGGGCAGGAAGCCAGCGATATGTTCCTGCACCGGTGGCCACCAGTACGGTTTGCCCGCCTGCACAAACGAGGGAGTCAAGCGTCGAAATTTTCACCACAGGAATGGCACTCACGGTGATGGTAACCGATGCCGTATCAAGGCAACCGGCCGCATTCATACCCGCCACCCTATAGGTTGTATTGGTAGCAGGCGTAACGGTAATAATTGAACCGTTAGCCCCGCCAAACCCATTGGCCGGCAACCATGTAAAACCCGTACCTCCAATTGCAGTAAGTGTAATGCCACTGCCAATACACACCTGTGTAGAGGCCGATTGAATGGATAGAAAATGTTTCGGGAAGGTGCGCAGGACGAACCTCGCTGTATCCACACAACCCGCCAATGACGAGCCCACCACGGTATATACCACCGAATCACTTACCGGTCGAACCGTAACACTATTGCCGGTGGAATCGGTTAACCCTTCAGCCGGCAGCCATTTGTAGCTACTGGCTCCGGAGGCAGTAAGCACAGCAGTGCTGTTTTTACATACGGTATCTTTTGATGCAGTGATTCCCGCATGAATAGTAGGTACCACAGTTACCGTGAAATAGGACGAATCGGAACAACCGGATGCGTTGGTTGCTACCATTTTATAGGTGGTGGTCAAACCGGGCGATGCCTTCACCTGCTGACCTCCCGTGGTATCGAGCGAGGCCGCCGGTGACCAACGGTATGATACGGCCCCGGCTGATGCCGTCAGAATGGTAGATTGTCCGGGACAAATAAGATTGTTTCCGGTTACTGATTTAGCCGGTAGTGGGTTTACAGAAATGCTAACCGATGCGGTATCATAACAACCGTTGGATGTTTGCATCAACACAAAGTAGGTTCGGTTGGTATCCATGGTGGCAACCACTTCCCGGCCTGTGGTTGATGATAACCCGGTTGAGGGGTACCAAAGAAAAGATGAACCCACCCCATCGGCAAATAGTTTTACTTTTTGGTTTTTGTACACCGAGGTTTTTTCAGCATTCAGAACCACCTTTGGCTTGCAGGCCATTGTAGAGGTACAAAGGGGAGACAGCTGCCCGTCCATCCATTGAAAACGAAGGTTAATCCAGTATTTCAGCGCGTACAATTCATCCTCAAAGGTATAGCTGAGCGGCGTTGGGTTGGGCCATACGTATACACCCATTACCGGCCAGCGTTGAAAATTCCGGAAAGATGCCTCTTTTAGGTAACCGTATGTTGAATCAATGAACTGGTTTATTTTGGCCAGGGTAAAGACGGTGGTTCGAAGCTGGTTCCAACGGCAGTAATAGGCGGTTAGAAATGCGGTGTCCTGCCTGAAACGTTTCCACCAGAAGGGATTCTGATAGCTGTCGCCATTGCCCGGAATATCAATTTCCCAGCCTACCGGATTTTGCCCGTTATAATAATTCGCATTGCCAAAGGCAAGATTAAAATCCCATACAGGCCCGAGCACAAGTTTACCACCCTTGCTGTCTTTGTCTTTATACATATAGGTACTTAAGCGGTATCCATCCACGTTTTTACTGATCTCATTCATGATGGAATAATCAATGAATGAATTTACATCGGCATATTTTCGGTACCCGTTCACAGGGTCGGTAAACTGACTGCCGGCCAGCGCATTTTCGAAAAGATAGATATAGTTTTTAATGTAGGCCGATTGCTGGGGCATCATATCTGCCTGTTCCGGATAATCGTACTGATACAGTATCCGGTAGGGGGAACCCGGATAGGTTGGAAATGTATCGGTCCAGCCCCCGCTGCCGTTTCCGGTGGTTTTATCGATCTTCACAATGTATCCTCCTGTAAGGTCGTTGCCGGTGGTATCCTGAAGTTTCAGCTTGGCTATATCTACCCGGTTTGCATCACGTTTTATTTTTTCCATCAGGATATAAATTCCGATGTACTTCCCGTTCAGAAACACTTCACAATACCGGTAACGGGAAGCATACCGGCCACTGCGTCGGGCAAATTCATACGCCATCACATCCCGCATCAGCGATTTATCATTGTACGTTGCATTTAATATCCAGTTATGTTCGGAAGGCAACCCGAGCAACGTGGTGTTGCTGTCGGCACCTGCTGCATCAACCGTAAAGAAACCGTAGGGTTTCTTGGGAAACGACTGGGATGATGAACCGTGATTCTCAATTTTAATGCGGTGATTATAGAATTTTGACGTATCAGCTAATGTATTGGGAACCGAGTCATTGTTGATCAGATACATACGCCCGTTTATTTTCGGCTCATCGGGAATGGGTTGGTTGTATGTATTTATTACAATCAGGGGCAAATTACTGCTGGTGAACGGCACCGGCTTGGCCGGATTGGATGAAAATATAAGACTCCATCCCAGCAATGAGCCGGCATCAGCCGAACGTTTGGAATCTACAATGAGCAACTGCCATGTACCGTTGGGATTCTGCCCGTTGTTAACTACACTCAGCGAGCTTTCGGGACGGTAATTGCCTGCAAACGGAGGGTTGGCCGAGGTTATTTTATTATTTGTGTTGTGTGTAAACGTGCAATTGGTGTAATTGTCGCCACTGCCTCCGTTCTTTGTACTTAATTCCACAATGACCCCGGAAGGCGATACAAGAAAAATATTCAGATCTGCATCATACGGATGCAACAGATTTATTGTCACGCCATACACCCCGAAATTGGTATCGATGGACGTAAACCCCATACTTACGGTAACCGGAAACGTATTGGGCAGGCTATCGTTGGAGATGGGCCCTCCGGTGCCGGGAAACACCTGTGCATGGGTCATACCTGTAATGAATAGGAATAAACAGATGCAAAGTTCTTTTGTAATGCGGTGCTTCATGCGGTGCGGCGGTTTTTGTTTAACGAAAATACTTGTTTTCATAACAAGTAAAAAAGAATTTTAATTCCTGCAAACATGTGCCAATAACGCAGGTTTGAAATTATATTCGCAGTTCTATGGAATACAGAAAATTAGGAAATTCAGGATTACAGATCTCAGCCCTGTCACTGGGAAGCTGGCTTACTTTTGGCGGACATATTACCGATGCCACGGCCTCAGAACTTATGCAGCTTGCCTATGATGCCGGGGTAAATTTTTTCGATAATGCCGAGAGTTATCAGGGCGGTAAAAGTGAAGTGGTGATGGGGGCCATTCTGCAAAAGAAAAACTGGCCAAGAAGCAGTTATATGGTTTCAAGCAAAGTGTTCTGGGGCAGTGAGGAAGGGAAACCCAACCAGAAAGGGTTGAGCCGAAAGCATATCACCGAGGCATGCCACAAATCACTGAAAAGCCTTTCGCTGGAGTATGTTGACCTGTTATATTGCCATCGCCCCGATAAGTCAGTACCTGTTGAAGAAACCGTATGGGCCATGCATAACCTCATTCTTCAGGGGAAAATACTGTACTGGGGAACCAGTGAGTGGAGCGCTTCAGAACTGATGGAAGCTTATCTGATCTGTGAAAAACATCATCTGATTGCCCCGATTACTGAGCAACCGCATTACAATATGTTCGTGCGAAATAAAATGGAGAATGAATACCTTCATTTGTTCGTTCACAAGGGGCTGGGTACCACAACCTGGAGTCCGCTGGCTTCAGGTTTGCTGAGTGGAAAATACCTGAACGGCATTCCGGAAGGAACCCGGCTGGGGGATGAAAATCTTGGCTGGCTGAAAGAATCGACATTAAATGACACGAGGCTAAAAGCCATTACGGAGCTTCATAACATTGCCATTGAACTGAATATGACCCTGCCGGTGATGGCGCTGGCCTGGTGTTTAAAAAACAAGCATGTAAGCAGCGTTATTCTGGGTGCAACACGGGCGGCACAACTTCATGAGAACCTGACAGCAGTGGATCGTTATACGGAACTCAGCGAGGAACACATGCAAAGAATAGAAGCCATTATACAAAACAAGCCGGTCCTTCCTGCTTATTGAGATGTGTTAAGTACCTTCTCCAGCGTGTTATAAAATGCGGCGCTGATGATCAGCATGTGGCCTTCATTTATCTCATACACCATTTCCCGGGAAGCTAGTTGCTCGAACCGGTGTGCTTCTTTAATGGGGATCAGATGATCGTGCAGGCCGTAAAACAAATGTACCGGTATATGGAATGTATGTATCAGTTCAACGATCTCTGCAGGGTCCACTGTCATATATTTTTGGTTGCGCCAGCGCTGAATCAGCAGGCTTCTCTTATCCTTTGAATTCACTTTGTCGAAAAAGAAATTGTAGGAGACCGAATCAACCCACCCGGCTTTACGCATCCACCGCATCAGTACAAACAACCAGGTGGAACGGGATATGATGAAACGAACAAGGGGATTATCGGGCCTCAGGGAGGTAAGGTTACGAAACAGGGGATGCCGCCACAAACCATCGGCAGCAATGAGGAACATACTCTCGGTTTTATCGGGAAACAACAGAAGCAATGTGGTGGACCAGCGTCCGCCCATACTGTATCCCATGAGCGAGAACCGGACCACTTTTTCAGCCTCCATGATGCCGCAAAAGATATTTTTTAAATCCTCTTTTGTAGGTTCTGAAGGCTCGTTCCACTCACTTTCTCCATGAAAAAAAAGATCAAAACTAAATACTGTGTAACGGGTTACCAACAGGGGCATGATGAAATCAAAATTGTAGCAGTTCCATCCGTACCCGTGAAAACAGAAGAGAGCCTTCTCCCCTGTTCCCTGCCGGGTATAATGCAATGTTGACTTCTTGTATGTAAAATACCGGTGCATTCGCTATTTTTGATTCAACTTTTTACTATGATCCGTTCTCTCTTTTTACTCTTCGCGCTGGCGCTGTGCAATGTGCAACTTCTGAGCCAGAATTACTGCATCAAAGATCGTTTTTCTTCGTCTGCACTTTATACCGATGTGCAGATACAGAAAGACTCGAATATTGTTTACGGTGTAGCCAAGCACTGGAACAGCAATGTTATGGACACACTAAAGATGGATGTGTTTTATCCGAAGGCATCTTTTGATGCCATGCCCAACCGCCCGGTCATTGTGCTTATTTTCGGGGGTGGCTTTCTGGAAGGCAACCGTCAATCGATGTACAATATGTGTAAGGAATTTGCCAAAAGAGGCTATGTAACCGCCACCATCGACTACCGAATCGGCTGGAACTGTCTTAATGGTTCAGCGGCCATTTTATGCCTTTGCAATGATCCGATCAGCATGTCGCTGGCCACCTACCGGGCCACCCAGGATACACGCGCCGCCCTGCGGTTCCTCTCCTCGAAACGTACACAATACCGGATCGATACAGCCAGCTTTATTGTGGGTGGTGTAAGTGCCGGAAGCATCACTGCATTGACCACCGCCTTTGTTGACCAGGCTGAAATGAATGCACGTATCTCATACGGCCGATCTACCCTTGGCCCGCTCGACAGTTCGGGTAACACGCTTACAAACGGCTATAAGATACGGGCCGTGATCGATTACTGTGGTTCCATGCGCGATACAGCCGATATGAGTAACAACAAGGATATTGCCGTAGTAAGTTTTCATGATTCCGTGGATTGTATGGTACCGGCATACCGCGGGTATGTAATCAACTGTACCGGCTCATGCTATAACACATTCATCACCGACGGATCGGCGATTGTTTATCAGAAGGCGATACGAAACGGGGTATGTGCCGAATTGAATATTAATCCTGTCATAGGGCATTGCCAAACCTATGAATCGTATGTAGTGAACCATGCATCCTGCTTTCTGAAACGATTGTTTTGCAGCAACTGCAATACCGCCCGTTTTAGTGATATGACAAAGCTTATGTCGTGCGACTCGATGGGCGTAAGCGGATTCGGGAAGAACATTACGGACAACGGATACAGCATATACCCGAATCCGGCCGGCAACCGGGTATCTGTGCATATGAAAAGTGAAGACGATGCGATCATACAGATCTATTCATCAACCGGTATACTTATTTACGAGTCGACTACCCGCAGCCGGGAGATTACAATCACTACGGATGGGCTGGCAGAAGGAATTTATTTTATTCGCATTCAGCAAAACGAAATTTCGCTGACCGATAAAATAGTTATCAAACGTTAAAGCATTTTATAACCGTTCATAGTGTCGTTACATTCGAAGAACAGAAAAGATTCCACACAGGAATCTTCTTCATTAACCCTTCAAATTAACCGTAACGATGAAAAATGTATTTGTGCTATTGCTGCTGGCTATTTTTGGAATGCTGTATGCAGGTTGTCTGCTGATCGGGAAAAGCCATTTGCTTCAGAACGCATCCCGTATTGACGAACGGAAACTCATTCAATCTTCTTTTAAACAGGAAGACCTCAGCCTCTGATATTAAAAAAACATCCCATAAAAAAAGCCTGCCGGAATCTCCTGCAGGCTTTTTTATTGTAGTTTCAGTAAATTACTTTACATCTTCTCCGCTTTGTTTTGCTTTTCCGGCAGCTTCACCTTTCTTGGCGCAGCATGCTTTCTTTGCGTCTTTGCATTCAGCTTTTGAAGCAGAAGCTGAGGCAGTTGTTTTCTTAGCGCAGCAGTCTTTCTTTCCTCCGGCACATTCTTTTTTAGCTCCTTCTTTGGCAACCGGTTTTGCTGGTGTTGGGCCTTGTTGAGCAAATGCCATTGTTACCATAAAGGTAAATGCAACAGCTAATGAGATTACTTTTTTCATGTGGGATATAAAAAATTTAAGGGTTTTAGAATTAACAGGTACAAATATAGGATTAAATACCGTCTTCAATTGTAAAAAACTGTAAAGAGATTTTGACGTTCCTGCTCACACCGACCAGTACAGTTTTACTACCCCAACCTCCAACAAAACAATATTTCAGGCAAAGGCACTTCGATGTGTTTTATTCTTTTGTTAATCCACACCGGGTGCTTCGTAAAAACCGGATGCCTTTCCATCATTCTTCTGAAGTTTCCGGCATCAGTTGACTCAACACCTGCGGCCTTTGCCTATTCATCCCTGTGTGCGTTGCCCGGTCGTTTCACTTCAGCAAGGGCTATCGATATTGCATTTCAAGGCAAAAAATGTACCTTCGTCCCTTTTACAATTGTTGCATTTTATTCGTTGAAATTCATGGAACTGGAAACCAAATACAAGCCCGAAACCGTTGAAGACAAGTGGTACAGCTACTGGATGGAGCAGGGATTTTTTAAAGGAGATGCTGCCCGGGGAAAAGCCGCCGGCAAGGAGCCTTATTGCATAGTTATTCCTCCTCCGAATGTAACCGGGGTGCTTCACATGGGACACATGCTGAACAACACCATTCAGGATGTGCTGGTACGCCGGGCCCGTATGCAGGGAAAAGAAGCCGTGTGGGTGCCGGGAACTGACCATGCCAGTATTGCTACAGAAGCTAAGGTGGTGGCCATGCTCAAAGAAAAAGGAATTGAAAAGAACAGCCTCTCCCGGGAAGAATTTTTGAAATACGCCTGGGAGTGGAAAGAGAAGTACGGAGGTATCATTCTTCAGCAACTGAAGAAGCTGGGAGCCAGTTGCGACTGGGACCGTACCCGATTTACTATGGAGCCATCGCTGAGCAATGCGGTGCTTGATGTGTTTGTTGACCTCCATAAAAAAGGACAGATCTACCGTGGGATCCGTATGGTGAACTGGGACCCCCAAAGCCGCACTGCACTAAGCGATGATGAGGTTATTTTTAAGGAGAATAATGCTTCGCTATACTATGTAAAATACCGGCTTGCCGATGATTCCGGAAACTATATTTCCGTGGCTACTGTTCGTCCGGAAACCATCATGGGCGACGTGGCCATTTGCGTGCACCCCGATGATGAGCGGTATAAACACCTCGTGGGCAAAAAGTGCATTGTCCCTTTAGTGAACCGTGAAGTTCCGATCATCACCGACACCTACATCGACCCGACGTTTGGCACGGGAGCCTTAAAAGTAACCCCGGCACATGATATTAACGACTATACCATTGGCCTGAAACACAACCTGCCCATCATTGATGTGTTGAATGAAGACGGCACCATCAGCGAAGCAGCCCAGGTTTTTGTAGGTATGGATCGCTTCAAGGCCCGTAAAATAGCTGCCAAACAACTGGAAGAAGAAGGTCTAATCTACAAAACAGAAGAAATAAAAAACAGCATAGGAACCAGCGAACGTACCGGAGCCGTGGTAGAACCCCGGCTTAGCATGCAATGGTTCCTGAAGATGGATACCATTTCAAAACCCGCACTTGAACATGTGCTGGATGGCACCATCAAATTCCATCCCGATAAGTTTGTGAACATGTACCGGCACTGGATGGAGAATGTGAAAGACTGGTGCATAAGCCGGCAGTTGTGGTGGGGACATCAGATCCCGGCCTGGTATGATGAAAAAGGCAACTGCATCGTGGCCCGTACGGAGGAAGATGCCCGGAAAGAATATGAAACAAAATTCGGCCATGCCCCAAACCACCTCAAGCAGGA
>JBGAVF010000020.1:0-19276 GCA_044228315.1 Bacteroidia bacterium
GGCACCAACCGGAAAATAAAGCATGTATATGTAGGGGCCAACTTGAAATTCATTTACAGCACCATTGAGCGGTATAATTCCATTGGAATGGCTGTGGATCTGGGTGCGACGTATCAGAAATCTGATACATCCCGTTTTATTGCAACCCTGCTGATACGCAATGCAGGCGTGCAGCTTATGGCCTACAACAAGGTGCGTGAGCCTCTGCCGTTTCAAATTCAGCTGGGGGTAAGCAAGCAACTGGCCCACCTGCCCTTCCGGTATTTTTTATTATTGAATAACCTGCAGCGTTATGATATAACCTATATCAATTACAACGCCCTCGGATTGCAAACGGATCTCACCACCGGTGAGCCCATCATTAAAAAACCGGGGATTCCCGAGAAGCTGATGCGTCATGTGGTGCTGGGCGGTGAGTTTCTGTTTTCGAAAAATTTCAATTTGCGGTTGGGTTATAATTACCAGCACCGCCGTGAAATGGTACTCGATAAAAAGGGCGGACTGGCGGGCTTTTCATGGGGTGTGGGCATTACGGTAAAGAAGCTTCAATTCAGCTACGGTGGTGCCACCTATATTCCCGGCGTATACAACAGCAACTTCAGCCTGGTAACCCAGCTCAGCGACTGGAAAAAAACGAAATGACGAATGACGAATGGTACCCCGAAGCTATCGGGGGGTAGATGGTAGATGGTAAAAAGTAAATGGTAAATGCAGTGGGTGATTCAGTCAACATTCTTCATTCTTAATTTTTCATTCTCAATTCTTCATTCCTCAAATACTGCCTTTCGAAGGGTACGCCCTTTTAGTCTGCCTTTTTAATTGACTTTTTACCCTTTACTTTTCACGCTTCATGAAAGAACGAAGTACTATCTACCAACCCAAAAAAAAGATCCGCTCCTTGCAGGGAACGGATCTTTTATTCGATAGGATAATGTGATTAGCGACGTCCGCCACCACCGCCTCCGCGGTTGCCACCGGCACCACCGCCTCTGCGGTCACCACCACCTCCGGCACCGCCTCTGCGGTCACCACCACCACGGCGGTCTCCGCCACGGTCACGACGGTCATCGTTACGTTCGCGTCCGCGGAATCCTCCGGTGCTTCCACCATCGTTGCGGGCTTCGATACCCTGGTTCGGCGACAGGTCGCGTTTACCATATATTTCGCCACGGCACAACCATACTTTTACACCCAGTTTACCATACACCGTAAGCGCTTCGCTCAGGGCATAGTCTACATCGGCACGCAGGGTATGCAATGGGGTTCTTCCTTCTTTGTATTGTTCAGAGCGGGCCATTTCAGCACCACCGATACGACCCGATACACGGATCTTCACCCCTTCGGCACCGGCACGCATGGTAGCAGCGATGGCCGATTTCAGGGCACGGCGATACGAAATACGGGCTTCCAGCTGAGAGGCAACGTTATCGGCTACCAGTTTGGCATCCAGATCCGGCTTCTTCACTTCGAAGATATTGATCTGAACATCCTTCTTGGTAAGCTTCTTCAACTCTTCCTTGATCTTGTCTACTTCCTGTCCGCCTTTACCAATAACGATACCCGGACGGGCTGTATGGATCGTGATGGTGATACGCTTCAGGGTACGCTCAATGATAGAACGGGCGATACCTCCTTTCGGTACACGTACCAGAAGGTATTTACGAATTTTTTCGTCTTCGATTAATTTGTCGGCATAGCGGTTACCACCATACCAGTTGCTGTCCCATCCGCGGATGATGCCCAGGCGTAAACCAATTGGATTGACTTTTTGACCCATATTATTTTGTATCTACAATGATAGTTATATGATTTGAACGTTTGCGAACTCTGTATCCGCGACCCTGAGGGGCCGGCAACATACGCTTTTGCATGGCGGCGGCATCCACGAATACGGATTTTACCACCAATGCATCGATCTGGTTACGATCGGCCGGATTTTTTTGTTCCCAGTTGGCAATAGCTGATTTCAGCAGCTTGTGCATGTATGGGGCATACCCTTTCTTAGGGCTGAATTTCAACTGATTCAGGGCGGTTTCTACTTTCATCCCCCTGATATTATCGGCCACCAGACGCATTTTACGTGCGCTGTTGGGACAATTCTTTAAACGAGCTACGGCTTCCATTTTTAGGTAATTCTTTTAATGTTTGATGGAGAAATTAAGCGTTTTTCTTTTCCGGATGGCCCTTGAAGGTACGGGTTGGAGCAAATTCGCCCAACTTGTGACCTACCATGTTTTCCGTGATGTACACCGGAATGAATTTGTTTCCGTTGTGCACGGTAAACGTTTGCCCTACCATATCCGGAATAATCATGCTCCGGCGGCTCCAGGTTTTAATTACATTTTTCTTTTTGGTGTCGATGTTCTTCTGAACTTTTTCCATCAAATGGTAATCGACAAAGGGTCCTTTTTTTAGTGATCTTGGCATATGATTAATTTGTTGATTTGATGCATTGCTGCACCCATTTTAACTACTTAATTATTTTACTTTTTACGACGTTCTACGATCAAACGGTTGGATGATTTTTTCGGGTAGCGGGTTTTGGCGCCTTTGGCTTTCAATCCCTTGCGTGAGCGTGGGTGACCTCCTGATGCACGGCCTTCACCTCCTCCCATCGGGTGATCCACCGGATTCATGGCAACACCACGAACGCGCGGACGACGACCTTTCCAGCGGTTGGCACCGGCTTTTCCTTTACGCTCCAGGGAGTGATCGGGATTGCTTACGCTGCCTACGGTAGCCATACAGGTTACCAGAATATTGCGGGTTTCTCCTGAAGGCAACTTAATGGTAGCGTATTTACCGTCGCGGGCGGCTAACTGTGCACTGGCACCGGCACTGCGAACGATCTTGGCACCTTGTCCGGGATTCAGTTCCACACTGTGGATGATAGAACCCAGAGGAATTTCGCTCAGCAGCAGGGCATTGCCTACTTCCGGTGCGATCCCGGTACCGCTCACTACTTTCTGACCTACTTTAATGCCTTGTGGAGCAAGGATATAGCGTTTTTCACCATCGGCATACACCAACAAAGCGATGAAAGCCGAACGGTTCGGATCGTACTCAACCGAAGCAACCGTGGCCGGAATGCCATGCTTGTCGCGTTTGAAGTCGATGATACGGTATTGTTTTTTATGTCCACCGCCAATATAGCGCATGGTCATTTTACCTTGCTGATTCCGTCCACCGGATTTGCGAACCGGGCGTAACAGGGATTTTTCAGGAACGTTGGTGGTTATCTCGCTATAAGCATTTTTAATCTTATGGCGGGTTCCCGCGGTCATGGGTCTTAATTTAATTACCGGCATGGTGTTAAATTTTTTTTATGCGTTAATAAATGCTTAAACTGATTCGAAGAAATTGATGGTTTGTCCTTCTTTCAGGGTGATGATGGCTTTCTTGAAAGCATCTTTACGGCCTGAGCTTACTCCTTTTTTGGTGAAGCGGACAACTTTTTTACCTGCGTAACGGATCGTGCTGATGCCGGTTACATTTACACCATACATTTTCTCGATGGCTTTTTTAATAGCCGGTTTGTCGGCATTTTTATCAACCATAAAGCTGAACTGTGAAAGCTTTTCGCTTTTGGCAGTTGCTTTTTCGGTGATGATGGGGCGTTTTAAAACACTCATTGTATTGAATTATTTTATTTTTCAGTTAAAATATAACCTGTATTGATATTGCAAATACGAAGTCGGTAAATTGGTGATTTACAGTGATTAAGAAAATTACCCGGCCAGTACTTCGGTCAACGTTTTCAGTGCGCTCTCAGTTACGATCAGTTTCTGGGCGTTGAGGATGGCGTAGGTATTTACATCAGCGGCGGTGAGGAGGCTGTTGCCTTCTACGTTACGGCTGCTTTTGTAAATGTTCTCGTTGTGTGCACCGATCAACAGCAGGTTTTTGCTGTTATCCAGTTTCAGGTTCTTCAGCATTTCAGTGAACTGACGTGTTTTAGGCGCGTCCATGTTGAAGTCTTCAATAACAACGATGTTATTTTCTTTGGCCTTATAAGAAAGTGCAGATTTGCGGGCCAGTTGCTTGGTTTTGTGGTTTACCTTGAAGGAATAATCGCGGGGAACCGGACCGAATACACGACCACCACCACGTACCAGTGGTGATTTTAAGCTACCGCGACGGGCACCACCGGTACCTTTCTGCTTCATAAGCTTCTTGGTGGTACGGTGAATCTCGTTTTTGGTTTTCGCTTTGTGTGTACCCTGACGCTGATTCGCAAGATATTGTTTTACATCAAGCCAGATCACGTGATCATTCGGTTCAATGGCGAAGATTGATTCGCTTAACGCGGCTTTGCGGCCCGTTTCGCTTCCTGTGATATTTAAAATTCCAAGTTCCATGTGTGTTTTACGGTTTTGCAGATTTAAAAAAATCTATACTTTCCTAAAAATGGAGTGCAAAGGTAGTATTTTTCATGAAACAGGAAAAAATATTATGAAAAATGTTTGGTGAATAGCTGATGGTAAATAGTAAATGGTAAAAAGTAAATGGAAATGCAGGGTTGCTAATTCTCAAACTTGACCTTGACCTTGACCTTGACCTTGGCCTCATCTGCACCTAAACTCTAAACCCTAAACACCTTAACCCTGTTGGTAAATGGTAAAAAGTGAAGAGTAATGAGTAAATACAGCGGGTGATTCAGTCAACATTCTTCATTCTTAATTTTTCATTCATCATTCTCTCGGCCTTGACCTCAACCTTGACCTTACCTAAACTCTAAACCCTAAACGCCTAAACCCTGTTGGTAAATAGTAGATGGTAAAGGGTTAAGGGGAAAGCGAAAAAACGTAAATGGATGATGCAGTTGTTTATTCAGGCAGCATTCCTCATTCTTAGTTCTTAATTTTTCATTCTTCATTCCCCTCAACCTTGGCCTTGACCTTAACCTCGACCTTACCCTCAATCAATAAGGCAAACTCCTGTGTCAGAACACCTTACCGGGATTCATGATGCCGGTGGGGTCGAATACCTGCTTGATGCTGCGCATGAGGTTGAGCTGGGTTTCGCTGAATACAATATCCATAAATTCCTTCTGCACATACCCGATGCCGTGTTCACCACTGATGGTGCCTCCCAGTGAAAAACACAGCCTGAATATTTCCCGTATACCTTCCTGAAGTGTACTATGCCACATGGCATCGGTCATGCTCCCTTTCAGAATATTCACGTGCAGGTTTCCGTCGCCGGCATGCCCGTAACACACACTGGTAAACCCATAGCGTTTGCCTATCGCCTTCACACCTGACAACAACACCGGCAATGCGGCCCGGGGCACCACCGTATCCTCTTCCTTGTAAATGCTGCTGTGCTTCACGGCTTCTCCAATACAGCGACGCACCCGCCACCACTGTTCCTTCCTTTCGGCCGAATCGGCGAACAATACTTCACCACAGCCATACTGCATCATCACCTCCCCGATCTGTTCACAATCCCGCAAGATCACATCGTCTTCATTACCATCCACTTCGATCAATAATACCGCCTGCACCTCATCCCCTATCGCTGGCTCCATGCCTAAATGCATGTATGCACACAGCAAGGCATCCCGTTCCATAAATTCAATAGCCGACGGGGTGATGCCCTTGCGAAATACCTCGCTCACGGCGCTGCATGCCGCCTCCGCACTGGTAAACGGCACCCAGAGCAGGCTGTTTTTCCGGGGTAACGGAATGAGTTTCAACACTATTTTGGTAACCACACCCAGCATCCCTTCACTGCCCACCACCAGTTGGGTAAGGTTTAATCCGGTAGCATTTTTTAGTGTATTAGCCCCGGTCCAGATGATCTCACCGTTGGGCAACACCATTTCGAGGTTCAGCACATACTGGCTGGTGACACCATACTTTACGGCCCGGGGGCCCCCGGCATTTTCGGCAATATTGCCACCCAGGCTGCAACTGCCCTTGCTGGCCGGATCGGGAGGGTAAAACAACCCTTTTTCCATCACGGCCTGTTGCAGGGTTTCATTGATGAGGCCCGGCTCAACGGTCACCTGCAGGTTTTCTTCATCCAGATGGAGGATGGCATGCATGCGTTCCATACTAAGCAAAACCCCTCCGTACACCGGCAAGGCGCCCCCGCTTAAGCCCGTACCGGCCCCCCGGGGGGTTACCGGAATATGGTTTTTATAGCACCATTGCATGAGCCGCTGAACCTCTTCCACGGTACGTGGTTTGATCACCACCTCGGGGCGGAAATGCAGGTCCTCCGTATGGTCGTGTGCGTATCCGTTGAGGCTTTCTTCATCCACAAAAACGACATCACCTCCAAGGCTGTTTTTTAACTCCGAGAGCAATGCCGGTGTTACGGGTTGAAATTGCATGCTGTAATTAATCGATAATGATCTTCTCTGAATAACACTGTTCGCCCGAGGTCACCTGCAACAGATACATCCCTTTGGGATAGGCTTTGGCGGGAATGAACCACTTGTTCTCAGAGGTAGTGGTTTCAACCATCACTTTTCCGGTGGCATCCATCAGGCGAATATGATGCGGACCTTCAGTGTTCATGAATTCAACGGTAATATTTTCAGAGGCGGGGTTGGGATATACCTGCATACCCCGGGTGGTTTCTACGGCATTTTCAATGCCAAGCAGATAGGCCGTGGTGAAGTTGTAACGTATTTCACTTCCAAAATCCATGGGGAAACTTTTGGTGATGGTACCCGTTAGATTCCTGAAATAAACATATCCGGAGCCGGCTGTACTTTGATTGGCCCACCAGCTCATGCCATCTCCGCCGGCATCATCAACCAGAAATGTATAACAGCCTACGGCCAGATGAATGGTGTCTTTGTATATGGTGTTGGCAGCGGGCATACTGGTTTTTTCAAATACGGTTTTACCGTTCCAGTCGATGAATTTGTATTTGTTCTCGGTACCGAAATTATTGGTTTTAAACCATACAATGATATCGGTTTCATGCTTCGGCGTTATACTGATATAACTGCGCATTTTATTGTCGTAGGGCCATTCGTCGGTGGTGTTGTTTACCGATGTGATCTCGGCTTCAAACATGGCCCCGGCGGTTGCTCCGGTCCAGTTGATGGCCGGCAGTTGTATTTGCTGCGACTGATTGAAAGGCAGGTTGCCGGTCCACTTGTATGTTGATTGGGTTCCCGCTTTCAATCCATACACGATGGTGAAAGAAGTCACCGGGTTCTTTCCGTTGTTTTTTATTTCGATCACAGGCGTGTTGCAAATTGGATTCAGGCGACGGTAGTTTTCATCGTTGCCGGGAGCGATGATATGCTGTATTGAAACATCATTGGAAAAGTTATTATCACCATACTGTACAAACAGGGAGCTGATGGCATAACATGGGGTCTGGCTGCCGGTCCAGGTGAACGGGTCGAAATCCACATTGATGCTGTCGGTGCCACCCGGGTGTAACTGGGCTGCTGAAATATCGTAGCTAAAGGTATTTACCCGTGTACCGGGGCACCAGTTGGCCCGGTCGTAGATCCAGGTGCCGCCTTGGGGGTAGATGGGGTTTTTTCCGCAGTCGTCGCGCCATATGCGCATACGTCCGATCTTTGTATTGTTGAGGAGCACATCGGCACTTTCATCATAAAATTCAGCCGCATTGAGGTTATTGTTCCCCCCATGTCCGGAAGGGGTGAACTGAAACGAAGCGCTTTTGGTTCCGGGGAGTATGGAAAGTGCTTTCGCAGGGAGTTGTGTTGTTTCGAACTGGGTGCTGCCGGCATAGCCCATACAATTGGCTCCGCCGCTGCCCCACACATTCTCGGCTTTAAGTACGTTGCGGGGAGGTGTGCCTTCAATGAACAGAAACTCCACGGTGGCACTGAATCCGCTGGTATAGCCCGAATACACACAGCGCACGGTGGCTGAATCGTGCAGGAATGATGCAAAATCGGTTACATCGAACCAGTATCGGTGCTGCCAGGTGGGCAGGTACCCATTGCTTCCGGGGGCCTGCATATAGGTTCCGTACGGGGTAATGACCCGTCCAAGTTCGTACTTGTCGATACGTTCGGTTTTCTTCCAGGTTGTATCGTGTTTTCCGTTGGTGGTGTCGATAGAGGCAACCGATGAGTCGAAGATGCCGGTAGGACGAAGTAGTTGAATATGGTTGGTATAATCCCAGCCGCTGCAACCGCTGCTGGCACAACCCAGCGAATAACGCATCAGAATTTGCCGGTAGGTTTTGCCGGCATCGGGGAACCTGCCTTTGAAATCGTAGTTGCCGTAATTTTTCATATCCATCTTATCCTGAAAGCGATATATGGTGGTATCACCGTTCGCGGCCAAAAGGGACAAGGGAAGACTCATCAGTACGATGAGAAATAATTTAATGTGTATCATAGCAGGGTGCGAATTACTTCAAAAGTGTGCAAGAAGTGAAAAAAATCCGGGTCATTTTTTCTCGAGTGTGTTTATGCGCTGCTCCAGGCGCAGGTTCTGTGCCTTGAGTTTTTCAATTTCCAGCTGTTGTTCCTGAACTGCTTTCACCAGGGGGACAACAAATGTAGCATACCCCAGTCCGTAGGTATCTTTCGCATCAGCGGGTTTATGAATGCCGTCGAAATCATATCCGGCAGCGCTGGCGGCGGCTTCCACTTCCTGAGCAATGAAGCCGGTAAGCCGGGTATCGGGCAATGCCCTGAGGGCGGCAACATAGCTGCTGTCCTGCCGTTCCCCCACATAGCGGCTGTATTTTAAACGGTCGAAGGTGTAGGTCACCGGATTCAGCTTCATGATAAAATCAAGTCCTTTCACATCACTGCGAATATCATTTTTAAAACGGGCATCGCTGATGCCGGTGTATGATGACGGTTGCCCTTCAATAACCGTAACCAGGGCATTGCCAATGCGCACCTTGTTGGAGCCATCCACCACGGTATTGTATCCAATGGCGGTGGCATTGGAGTAAAGCACGGCGTTGGTGGCGGTATAGCATCCCAGAAACGTATTGCCATCACCGTGCACAAACTGGGCTCCGGCCGAATCGCCCAGGGCCGTGTTAAATTTTCCACCGGTATTGGTGAACAGGCTCCAGGCACCGATGGCGGTATTGTGTGAAGCAGTATCGTTATACAGGGCCCGGAAACCGATGCTGGTATTGTACGAGGCGGTGGTAGATGAATACTGTGCTTCGTGTCCGTACACGGAGTTGCCGTTACCGGTAAGGCTGTTGTATAGCGACTGATTCCCTGTTGTATTATTCTTACTTCCCGTCGTATTCAGGTACATGGCACGGTAACCGGTGACATTGTTTTCACTCCCTTCGGAATTTTCATGCAGCGTCTGATAGCCCAGGGCCGTATTGTAATTTCCGGTGTTGAGGGATGGGATATTGGATCCCATAAGGGCCTCGAATCCAAAGGCCGAATTATAAATAGTGTACGGAGACGCTACATTGCGGTTGAAGAACATGGCTTTGGCTCCTACTGCGGTAGCGTTCGATCCACCCACGTTGGAATACAAGGCATCCAGACCAAGGGCCGTGTTGTTATCGCCCATTACATTGTTCGAAAGGGCACTGAACCCGGCAGCCGTGTTGTTATTTCCGGTGGTGTTGTTGTTGAGTGAAAGTGCCCCTGTGGCGGTATTGCTGCTGCCCAGAATATTATCGAGCATGGCTCCTTTACCCACGGCGGTGTTTTCGTCGCCGGCGGTATTGCTTTGCAGGGCCTGTGTGCCGTGGGCCGTATTGCCCGAACCCGAGGTATTGGAAAGCAATGCCCAGTATCCGCTGGAGGTGTTGAGTAATCCGGTAGAGTTATTGCGCATGGCCTGGTAACCAAGAGCGGTGTTGTAGTTGCCTGTATTGGCCGATGCCAGGGTGGTGCCTCTCAGGGATTCAAACCCAACGGCCACATTGTAATTGTCGAACCCGCCGCTGTAATCGTTGGCATAGCGCATAGCACCGGCACCTATCGCGGTGCCTCCGCTTCCCGATACGTTTTTTTGCATGGCCTGATTACCGATAGCGGTATTGTTGGCCCCGTTGCTGTTGTCGTACACCGCCTGATACCCCAGAAATGTGTTGGCCAGGGTTGCATCAACACGTCCGGAACGCTGGTTGTTCACACGGAAATTCAATGGAACGTTATCGGTGGTACCTACAAAATGCAATGTATCCACCGTGCCGGCATTCCCGGCAAGGTTCCAGTTGCTGGGGATCCCTGTATTGGAAAGATAGTTCCAGGCTGCATTATCCCAGTACCAGAAACCGCTGGTATCGTTGGTTTGATATACCAGCAATCCGGCCGGCTTGGGATACCCTGAATAGTCGATGGCGAGGCGCTGGGCCTTCGTCATACGCGGTATCAGCATCCCCTTGGCCGTGGAGCTGATCTCAATGATGGCATTGCTGTCGGGGGAAGCCGTATTGATGCCTACCGATTGGCCTTTCAGTGTGAAGAATGAGGTAAGAACGAGGAGAGAAGAGAGAAGGAATTTCCGCTTATACATAACCGCTTGCTTTAAAGCCTGCAAAGTAAGGATATCCGGAAAGAAAATACCGTATAAATCTATACACCGGATGGTGGTTTGTATGGGATCATTTCAATTCCCGGGCCTCATTTTATCTGTAGCCAGGAGGTACCATCCGATGATAGAGTAACACTGTTGTTCGCCGGTATGGAGGTAGAAGCGGAACCGCTGAGGTCGGTGTATGATGAGATGGTTTTCGCTCCTGCGGTACGGTTCACCACAATGTACATACGGTTGGTACATGTGCTGGCAGCCGGTAAGGTAATGGATGCCGTACCGGTGAAGTACCACACGGAAGCCGTATTGTCGAGGGTTACCGCCGAGCTGCCACTTTGAGATGAAAACTTCGGGGCAATGGCCCCGTTTATTTCGAGTGCCGAATTGGTAGTGGATGTTTTTATACCCACGTTGCCGTTGAGCATCTGTATGTTCCCGTTTACTCCCGAGCCGGCTCCCAATCCCGATTGCAGAAGGAGATTCCCCCCGGTGGAATTTGCATTACTGCTGCTGAATGTGTATCCGCCTTCCACCACCACTTTGGCTGCATCGGAGGCGGCAAGGTTCATACCGCCTTTTATATTTACATCGGCATGCACGCCGCCCGAAAGTGCCCAATACGACGATTGACCGGCCACGATATTGATGGCCCCGCCCACCGAATTATACCCTCCCGATCCATTGATATTTACATTTCCAGGTGTACCCAGTCCTCCGTACCCGACTCCTCCGGAAGGCATGTTGCCACCGGCATTGAGGTTGAGATCACCGCCCGAACCTCCGCTGGGTACACCTGCATTACCCCCGCGAATGGTAAGCGCTCCACCGTTGCCGGTTCCATCGCCCGAACGCAGGGTAAGGGCCGTACCGGTTGACGAATAAATGGTGTCTGTACCGGTAAATTTCAAATTTCCGTTCACATCCAATTTAGCACCCGGAGTATTGGTGCTTATACCGAGATATCCGGTAGTAAAATCACCGTAAATTAACGGGGTGGCCGTATTGCTGTTTGCGATGTAAAGTTTACCGGAACCTGTTTCACTATACCCGGCCTGATAACCGAGAAACACGTTGCCGGTGCCAGCCGACATACTATACCCGGCCTCCTTACCTATGGCCGTGTTGTTGGTGCCGCTTGCGTTGGTGAATAATGCGGAGCTTCCGAATGCGGTATTGTTGCCTCCGCTGGTGGCCGAGTATAGCGCCTGGTATCCGAACGCTGAATTGGCTGTGCCCGTGTTGGATGCCGCGGTCGTCGATCCACGCAACGCCTGATAGCCGAAAGCACTGTTATACGTAGTAAATAACCCGGAAGCACTGTTGGCATAGCGCATGGATTCAAATCCCATGGCGGTTGATCCACTTCCCGCCACATTACTGGTCAGTACGGTTCGTCCGAAGCCTGTATTTTCTGTCCCAATGGTATTATTGTTTAATGCCAGATGCCCGAAGGCCGAATTACTGCTGGCCGTTGTGTTGGAATATAGAGCATTATAGCCAAAAGCTGAATTGCCGATACCACTGCTGTTATTATTGAGGGAATGCGAACCAAAGGCTGAATTTTGTGAACCAACGTTGGCATACAAGGCGGTGTTACCAACAGCGGTATTGTCAATACCCGTAACATTATTCTGAAGACAATTGGGCCCAATCGCCACATTGAATCCTCCGGTGGTGGTTTTGAAGAGGGCCATCCAGCCAATACCCACATTGTTGGATGCGTTGGTTATAGCGGTTCCTGTCTGATATCCTAAAAAAGTGTTATAATATCCGGTGATCGTGTTGGACCCCGACAATAGTCCGAATGCCGTGTTTTTGTAATCGATATCCAGCTTGCCAGCCGGATAATTATTGATTCGGAACGAAAGTCCGGCACTGTCGGTGGTACCAATAAAGTGTGTGCTGGCGGATGTACCTGCATTACCACTGTTGTTCCAAAACACCGATGAGGTTTGTCCGGGAAGCATCACCCATCCGGTGCTGTTCCAGTACCAGAAACCAGTACTGTCGTCGGTTTGGTATACCAGCAAGCCAGCCGGTTTTGGATACCCTACGTAACTGATCGCGTTCCGTTGTGCCTTCGTCATCCGCGGAATGAGAATCCCTTTGGCCGTGGATGTAACATCAAGGATCGCATTGCTATCGGGGCTGGCATTGTTGATGCCCACCGATTGCGATAAGGCTGAAGACAAAATAGTGCAAAGCAGAGCGGAGAATAAAAGTAAGCGTTTCATACAGCAGATTGTTTTAATCGAACCAGACAAAGCTACTCATTACACTCCCCCGATTTCCGGCAGGAGGCTTAAAAATAGCTTATGTAAAGAACGGTTCGCGTTACTGCCTGTTAATCAGGCATATTAAAATTCCCCGCTCAACAAAAAAGTTTCTTTGGTTCTGATGCATCGTGGAAAGGAATGATCACGAGAAATTATCACTCTCTGATCATTCAAAACATGGGACGTGTTTTTACTTTAAAACACGCGTGTGGCAATATACCGGGTGGCTTCGCTCAACCCCATGGTATAGAAATGCAGTACAGGTACACCGGCTGCTTTCAGTTCTTTACACTGGTCAACGCACCAGTCGAGACCCAATTGTTTCACCTCTTTATCATCCTTACATTTCTCCACTTCATCCACCAGGGTTTCCGGCATGTCGATATGGAATATTTTGGAAAGGCCGGAAAGTTGCTTTTTTGAAGTTAGCGGCTTGATGCCGGGAATAATGGGGATATTAATGCCATTGGTGCGGCAGAGTTCCACAAAGTCGAAATACTTTTTATTGTCGAAGAACATCTGTGTTACAATAAAGTCGGCCCCTTCATCCACCTTCTTCTTCAGGAAGGCCAGGTCACTTTTTTTGTTCGGAGCCTCGTAATGTTTCTCAGGGTAACCGGCCACGCCGCAGCAAAATTTCGTAGCAATGGCATCTTCGATCTCTTCATCCAGGTATTTGCCTTTGTTCAGGTTCTTTACCTGCATGAGCAATTCCAATGCGTTGTGGTTCCCGTTCTTTTCGGGAACGAAGTTGGGTTCATTCTTCACATTGTCGCCTCGCAATACCAGCACATTATCGATGCCCAGAAAGTTGAGGTCGATGAGGGCATTTTCCGTTTCCTCTTTGGTAAAGCCACCACAGATGAGGTGAGGCACTGTATCCACTTTGTACTTGTTCATGATGGCAGCACAGATGGCCACGGTTCCCGGACGTTTTTTTGTAGAGATGCGTTCAAATGTGCCGTCCTTCAACTTTTTCATGATGAACTCTTCGCGGTGGTATGTTACATCAATAAAGGCCGGTTCAAATTCCATGAGCGGGTCAATGCCTTTGAAGACACTTTCAATGCCTTTTCCTTTTAACGGGGGAAGAATTTCAATGGAGAAAAGTGTTTTGCCGGCCGCTTTTTTAATGTGTTCGGTGATATGCATATGCTACTGTACGTTCTTATTTTTGTTGAGTAATGTTTTAATAATTCAGATTCGGGCTCAGCCAGCGTTCCATTTCTTCCATGGTGTAGCCTTTTCTGCGGGCATAATCGGCCACCTGGTCCTTGCCAATTTTACCAAGTCCGAAATACCGGCTTTCCTTGTGCGAGAAATACCAGCCGCTCACACTGCTGGCCGGCCACATGGCACAACTGTCGGTGAGTTTGGTGCCTGTATTTTTCTCCACGTCGAGCAGGTTCCATAATGTTTTTTTCTCGGTATGGTCGGGGCAGGCCGGATATCCCGGGGCAGGGCGGATGCCCTGGTATTTTTCATTGATGAGGTCTTCGTTGTTCAGGTTTTCACCGGATACATAGCCCCAGTATTGTGTGCGTACCAGCTGATGCAGCTTTTCGGCAAACGCCTCCGCCAGACGATCGGCCAGGGCTTTCACCATGATGCTGTTGTAATCATCGTGGGTGGCTTCATATTTTGCGGCCAACGTATCGGCACCAAAAATACTTACCACGAACGAGCCCATATAATCAGTAATGCCTGTAGAAGCCGGGGCAATAAAATCGCTTAATGCATAATACGGCAACCCGGATGTTTTCTCGTTTTGCTGACGCAGGAAATGCAGGGTGGTCTCCCCGTTATCGGTTTTCAATACTACATCATCGCCGATGGCATTGGCTTCGAACAACCCGATCACGCCTTTGGCGGTGAATAGTTTTTCGTCGATGATCTTCTTCAGCAACACCGAGGCATCGTGAAACAATTTCTTCGCTTCTCCGCCGATGATCTCATCATTGAGAATCAGCGGATATTTTCCGGCCAGTTCCCATGTGCTGAAGAAAGGCGTCCAGTCGATCACTTCGGCCAGTTCTTTCAGATCAAAATCGGGCAGCACGGTGATGCCCGGCTTCATCGGGGGAATAATATCCGCCTCCACAAAGTTCACCTTCAGGGAATTCTCACGGGCCTTTTCAATAGGAACGAATGTTTTGGTATCGCGCCGGTTCTTGTGTTCTTCCCGCATGCGGGCATATTCATCCTTCACACTCTGGAAGAAGGACACTTTCGACTCCGGTGTAAGCAGGCTGCTGGCCACCGGCACACTGCGCGACGCATCAAGCACATGCACCACGGCTCCGCTGTAATGCGGATCGATCTTTACCGCGGCATGAATGCGGGAGGTTGTGGCACCGCCAATGAGCAACGGCACTTTAAATCCCTGACGTTCCATTTCCTTTGCCACATGCACCATCTCATCCAGGCTGGGGGTGATAAGCCCGCTGAGCCCGATGATATCAGCATTAATTTCTTTGGCTTTGGCAAGGATCTTATCGGCCGCCACCATCACACCCATATCGTATATCTCGTAATTGTTGCATCCCAATACCACACCCACAATATTTTTACCAATATCATGCACATCCCCTTTCACGGTAGCCAGCAATATCTTACCGGCATTCTTGCTGTCACCGGCCTGTTTCTGGGCTTCAATGTACGGGGTAAGCACCGCCACCGCTTTCTTCATCACACGGGCACTTTTCACCACCTGGGGCAGGAACATTTTACCGCTGCCAAACAGATCACCCACCACACTCATGCCGGCCATAAGAGGGCCTTCGATCACATCGAGGGGGCGGTCGGATTGCAGGCGGGCTTCTTCCGTATCGGCTTCTATAAAGTCGGTAATGCCTTTTACCAGGGCATGTTTTAAACGTTCTTCCACGCTGGTGTTGCGCCAGGCCTCATCCACCACTTCCACCTTGCCTTTGGCCTTGATGGTATCGGCAAAGGTCACCAGCCGTTCGGTGGCATCGGGGCGTCGGTTCAGCAACACATCTTCCACCAGTTCAAGTAAATTTTTCGGGATCTCATCGTATACTTCGATCATCCCCGCATTTACAATGCCCATATCCATACCGGCTTTGATGGCATGGAATAAAAAGGCGCTGTGCATGGCTTCCCGCACGGTATCGTTGCCACGAAACGAAAAGGAGATATTGCTCACCCCGCCGGAAACTTTTGCATACGGCAGGTTTTCCTTGATCCAGCGGGTGGCGTTAATGAAATCAACGGCGTAGTTGTTATGTTCTTCAATGCCCGTGGCCACCGTTAAAATATTCGGATCGAAGATGATGTCTTCCGCAGGGAATTTCACCTTGTTCACCAGAATATCATAGGCCCGTTTGCAAATGGCAATGCGGCGTTCGTAGGAGTCGGCCTGTCCCTGCTCGTCGAAGGCCATCACCACCGTAGCGGCCCCGTAGCGTTTTACTTTTGGCATATTCAATGAACTTCTCCTCCCCTTCCTTGAGGGAAATGGAGTTCACTATTCCTTTGCCCTGCATGCATTTGAGACCGGCTTCAATGATCTCCCATTTCGATGAATCCACCATGATGGGCACCTTGGAGATGTCGGGTTCCGAGGCAATGAGGTTGAGAAATTTAGTCATGGCGGCTACACCGTCGAGCATGCCTTCATCCATGTTCACATCAATGATCTGGGCTCCGTTCTCCACCTGCTGCCGTGCCACGCTGAGGGCGCTGTCGAAGTCGCCGTTCAGGATCATGCGGGCAAATGCTTTGCTTCCGGTGATGTTGGTTCGCTCCCCGATGTTCACGAAGTTGGTTTCGGGCGTTATAACCAGCGGCTCGAGTCCGCTGAGTTGAAGGTATCTTGGTTCAGTCATTTGGGTTTCGTGGAAATAGAAACGTCGTGTTCAAAAAGATATGATCAGGCCGTAGCCGTTTTATGAATGGGGCGTGGTTTGTGTTTTCGGGCGTGGTCCGCAATTTCTTTGATATGATCGGGGGTGGTGCCGCAGCATCCGCCGATGATATTGATGAAGCCCGACTCGAGGAAGTCGTCGATCTGCACACACATGGTATGCGGGGTTTCGTCGTACTCCCCGAATTCGTTGGGCAGACCGGCGTTGGGATAACAGCTTACATAGCAATCGGCATTTTCAGCAAGCGACTCGATATACGGGCGCATGGCCGAAGCTCCCAGGGCACAGTTGATGCCCACGCTGAGCGGATTCACATGTTTGATGGAGGTATAGAATGCTTCGATGGTCTGACCCGAGAGTGTACGCCCGCTGGCATCGGTGATGGTGCCTGAGATGGAAACAGGCAGCTCTTTTCCGGTTTCTTCAAACACTTCCATGCAAGCGAAGATGGCGCCTTTGGCATTGAGGGTATCGAAGATGGTTTCGATGAGCAGAAAGTCAACCCCTCCTTCAATGAGTGCTTTTACCTGTTCTTTGTAAGCATCCTTCACCTGATCGAATGTTACCGTGCGGAATTCCGGGCGGTTCACATCAGGTGAAAGGCTCAGGGTGCGGTTCATGGGACCGATGGCACCGGCGACGAACCGCGGCTTGGATGGATCTTTGGCCGTGTATTCATCGGCTGCCTGACGGGCAATTTTAGCAGCAGCCACATTCAGTTCGTAGGCCAGTTCCTGCATATGATAATCTTCGAGCGAAACGGCCTGACTATTGAACGTATTCGTTTCAATGATGTCGGCACCCGCTTCGAGGTATTCCTTATGAATGGCCTCAATGATATGGGGTTGTGTGATGCAAAGCAGGTCGTTATTGCCTTTGAGGTCGCTCTTCCAGTCGGCAAAGCGTTGTCCGCGATAATCCTCTTCACTCAACTTGTAGCGCTGAATCATGGTACCCATGGCGCCGTCGAGCACCAGGATGCGTTTTTCCAATTCTTTTCTGATATCCATTTCTGAACGGTATATTAAGCTCATCCAGAAACATCGTGGGGGTGGGTTGTTTCTTATCTTTGCACTTTCAGGACGAACCTTGAAAGGGCTAGGAAGTGGCACCAAAGCATTCGTATTACGGAACCGGTTGCCAAGACATCATCGGGCCTATTCCCTCCGTCTTTCTGGATAAGTGGCGGCAAAGATAATTAGAAAGTTGATTTTTGCAATTTTTGTGTGGTTTATTTTCAATGGGTAACCTGCACTTTATGCACTTGTTGTGTGCCATCAATACTAAGTAATACCATATAAATTCCCGAAGCCCAATCATCGCAATGTACTTCTGTTTTCTGAGTTGAGTTTCCCTGGGTAATAAACTGTCCCTGCCCGTTATAAATGGTAAAAGCATAGCTTTTGCCGGGAACGGAAATAGTGAAGCTCCCATTTGCGGGGTTCGGGTACACCGTAGCATAAATGGCTTCTTGGCCTTGGGTAATACCTACCGGGTTGCTACCTCCGGTTTCGGTGCGCAGCAGCACGCCCTCGTTGCAGGCAGCCAGCAGGGTTTGTGAAGTAATTACTGCAATATCGTTAATGGGTGGGCAACTTATAAGTTGTTGCTCTTTCCAGGTAAGGCCCCCATCGGTGGTGCGGAGTATTATACCCCGGTTGGTAGTTATATTACGGCCAATTACAAAGCCGGTATCATGGGATGAAAAAATTATTTTTTTAAAACTGTAATTTGGGAAATACTGCATGCTTTGCAGGGTAGGGTAATGCGGTATGCGGGAAATGTAATTTTCGCCCAGCAATATCATGCTATCGGCTGTAAATGCCCATAGGCCCCGGCATGGGGGCAGGTTGGTCATTTCGGCCTGAGGGCCAGTGTCATTTAGCCACATCCGGCTATTGTTACGCCGAATAATTGGGTATTCTTCTACCCAATTATCTAGCTTATTGTAGGTCATTAGCAGGGTGTCATCCAGCAATTGAAACGATTGCAATTTGTAATAGTAACCATAGTAAGCAATGTGTAAGAAATTTACATTAATAGGTGTAATATCATTACTAAACGCTCTTGGCCCAAAGGCAATAGAGAACACCCCACCTCCAATTTCATTATAGATATTAAGAAAAGTGTCTCCATCTAATTTTAGGACATTTCTTTCAAAAACGTTATAACCAAAAGATCTAATTATTTTTGACGAATTGTTTTTGTAGTATCTATATATATTTTGGTTGTGTGAATCTATTGTATAAGCGGAATTCAATAATATACTATCATTATTATACCTATACAAATAAATAAATTTACAATTTGAATCAAACAGGATTTCGTTCCAGTTATTACCATTATTCGTGCTTTTTAATGAAGAACTTCCGCAAAGCAAATACGATTCAGCCGGTGAAAAATAATAAATGTCACTTATGTTTTTCCCAATACCGAGGTTTGTAGCTATCCATTGGGAATACACAGAAAATTTAAACAAAGAGAAGAGCGAAAACAAAAGCAGTTTCAACTTTGCATTATTAAAATTGGGAGTGCTCATTCGTGTGAAGAATTGACATTCTAACATAACGCCATACAAACATGCAAGGTACTTAAAATTTAACATTGTTTCTTTCAATTCAGATAGCACCTTCCC
>JBGAVF010000021.1:0-18931 GCA_044228315.1 Bacteroidia bacterium
GCGACCTCATTCAGCTGAAACGCTTCTATATGGCCTTCCCTACAAGCTATACCGCATTTGGTAATGAAGACTTCAGCACTGCGAAAGCATTCCGTATCGAGTACTTCCTGCAAGGATTCAAACACATGGACATCGTGGCCAACTACAGTTTGCTTTTTGCTGAAGGTACCGGTTCATCTGCTTCTACCAGCGCAGCCCTTGTGGCGGTGAACAAACCCAGCTTAAAAACGCTTCAGCCTCTGGATGTAGACTTCCGTCATACATTCAAAATTGGTATCGACTACCGCTACAAAGTTGACAAAGACAATCCATACGATGGTCCGGTGATGAAGATCAAAGGCAAAGAGCGTAATGTTCTTGAAAACTTTGGGGTGAACCTGCAGGTGCAAGGCTTCTCGGGTGCTCCGTACACAGCTACAGCCAACAAAAATGTATCACAGGTGATCGGTGGATCGGTAGCCCGTAATAACATTTCAGGTACCATTAACGGACAACGTTTGCCGGGTCAGGTTTTTGCCGACCTTACCATCGACAAGAATATTGATATAAAATATACCAGCAAGAGCAGCGGCGACAAGAAAAAGATACCTATGAATATATATATCGCCTGCACCAATGTACTGAACACAAAAAATGTACTGGGTGTATACAGCAATACCGGCTTACCTACCGACGATGGATTCCTTACTTCTCCTGACGGTATTAAACGTGCCGAACGTGAGGTGAATCAGCAGGCATTTATCGATCAGTATCAGATCCGCGCCAATAACCCTGGCTTCTATGCCTTACCACGTCAGGCCCGTCTCGGTATCCGTATCATACTTACCACCGAAAAAGAAACCAACTAATACAAAAGAACAGATCAGTAACCGCTAAAAAATTGATATTATGAACCGAATATATACAAGAATCATGTCTTTTGTTCTGGCACTCATTGCGTGCTACGGGCTTCAGGCGAGGGAAATTATCGGCATTAATCCGGGTAACACCAATCTGGGCAGCGGCAACGCGCTTATGAAAACAGCTGCCGGTTGCAGTCCGCCAACAGCCAAGGTGAACCTCGATGTAAACAACGTACGTGCCATGATCATGAACGGTGGGGATATGTGGTGGGATTTGAACAGTGCCAAATATGAGATCCCGAAACAGAACGACCCGAACGGCCGGAAACTGAATTCCATTTTTGCCGGATCCCTGTGGATCGGTGGTATTGATGGTAGCAGTAACCTGAAAGTGGCCGCGAACACATACCGCCAAAGCGGTATCGACTTCTTTGCCGGTCCGCTCGACACCTTCGCCTCGGTTACAGCCAACACCTGTTCAGAATATGATAAGATATGGAAAGTGACCCGTCAGGAGATAGAAGATTTTCTGAATCCGAATCTTCAGGCGCCTCCCACTTCCGATATGCAGTCGTGGCCGGGAAATCATCCGTCTTTCGGCGCCGGTACCATCTCTCACTTCCTGGCACCGTATGTTAACGTAGGTGGTTCTCTGGATTATGAACCCGGAACCGACTACCCAAAAATTACCGGTGATATGGCCTTGTGGTGGGTGTACAATGATAAAGGAAATGTGCATACAGGAACCGATGCGTTGCCAATTGGTCTTGAACTCCATACCATGGCCTTTGGTTTCACTACCAATAATGAGATCAACAACATGACCTTCTACCGCACGGAAGTAATAAACCGTGCTTCGGATTATATCGACAAATGTTATTTCGGACAGTGGGTTGACCCGGATCTGGGGAACTATGCCGATGACTATGTGGGTTGTGATGTGCCAAGAAGTTTGGGTATTTGCTATAACGGTGATGATAATGACGACGGTATTCTTGGATACGGCCTGAACCCTCCGACCGTGGGTGTCGATTTCTTTAAAGGTCCGAAAGATGAGAACGGAAACCTTCTGGGTATGGCGAAATTCGTGTATTACGATAACGACTTTACCCCGTATGGAAATCCTTCTTCTACACAGCACTATTACAATTACCTCAAAGGTATCTGGAAAAACAACGTACAAATGACGTACGGTGGGAATGGACGTTCCGGTGTTGATACCTGTTCATTTATGTTCCCGGGTACCACCGATCCGGCAGGCCGTGGAAACTGGACTGAGAAAACAGCCGGCAATACACCCGGCGACCGTCGCTTCCTGCAATCAGCAGGTCCGTTCAAGCTGATGCCGGGTGCCCGTAACGAAGTCACCATCGGGGTTGTTTGGGCACGCTCTACATCAGGAGGTGCTACCGGCTCCGTTGAGTTGCTGCGTCAGGCCGATGATAAGGCTCAGAAACTGTTCAACAACAACTTTGAAATCACCGATGGTCCTTCTTCTCCGGATTATTCGGTTCAGGAACTTGATAAGCAGTTGATCATAAACCTTTCTGCCGATACCAATTCAGCATATTGCACCCAACGTATTGAAAAATATTCAGCCAATGTAATAGGTGCTGCCGGAAACGTGATCACCTATAAATTCCAGGGCTACCAGATCTATCAGTTGAAAGATGCAACCGTAACTTCAGGTGAACTAACCAACCCGGATCGTGCCCGTCTTATTTATCAGTGCGATATCAAGGATAACGTGGATCAACTGGTGAACAAGATCTTCGATCCGACAGTTAATGATTTTGTAAAAGTGCAGCAGGTTTTTGGTGCCAATCTGGGAATACAGCATTCATTCTCCGTTACCACCGATGCGTTTGCCACCGGTAACAATGCCCTGGTGAATTATAAGAACTATTGTTTCATGATCATTTCATACGCCAATTCTACCAATGATCAGAACGACCCGGAACAATATCTGGCCGGACGTTTGAATACCAAAGTGATTTGTTCATCACCTCACAAGGTGTGGAGCCTGAATGGCGGTGTCGACAATGATGCCCTGGCAAAATATGGCGACGGTCCGATCATTACCCGCCTCGAAGGCCGCGGTAATGGTGGAAATAGTCTGGAACTTACACAGGAAACTGTGGATGAGATCGTGTCGAAAGGATTCAGCAAGCGCCCGGTTTATAAAGGCGGTGCCGGCCCGGTAAAAATAAAAGTGATCGATCCGTTAAAGGTTCCGAACGACAAATTTGAGATATATTTCACCGGTCCAACCTATCAATACGGTGTTACCGGAAAATCATACGAGAAAACACGTTATGACTCGTGTACTACCGATTGCCGCTGGGTGATCCGCCGCATGTCGAATGGTGACACGGTAAAGAGCGATGCGAATATTCTGAACGGCAGTGAGCAGATCATAGCCAAATGGGGACTGAGTGTTTCCATTAAACAGGCAAGTAACCCGGGACGCTGGCGCTACAATATTGATGAGAGCGTAAAGAATGGTTTCATTGAGGCATCGTATGTATGGAGTGATGTGAACAAGCAATGGCTTGCCGGCCTCTCCGATATCGACCTGAATTTCGTGTCGTATTATAACTGGATCCGTTCCGGTAAAATTGGTGAGAACACCATTAAAAGCAGTACCAACAATTTTGATCCGTACCTGCACGATTATTTTGATGACGTTACACAGGACATGCTTGATCCTACCGAATCGTTCGAACGTGCCCTGGATCGCTCTTTTGCTCCATACCGTCTGTGTGCTTATGCAGCGTACAACTCCGCCAAAGGAAATACCTTCGGTCCGGCATGGGATAACTCAACTGCCATGACCGGTAACCGGTTGGAAAACCTTTCGAGCATCGATCTGGTATTTACTCCAGATAAGAGCAAATGGACCCATTCACTGGTGCTTGAAGAAGCGGAAGTTGCCGCCGACGCGATCGGAGGAGCCAAGAAGCTCACACCGCGTATGTCGACCTCGGTAGATAAAGAAGGTAACCCTGTGAACGGAGAAACCGGTCGCGGATGGTTCCCGGGGTATGCCATCAATGTGGAAACCGGACAACGTCTGAATATCGCCTTTGGTGAAGATTCACACCTTCCGGGCGAGAACGGCGCCGATATGATATGGAATCCTACTTCCAACATCGCCTCTCAAACCGATGATTATCCGCTGCTGGGGGGTAAACATTATATCTACATATTTACTGATGATACAGTGGGTGTGTCAGCCAGTGCCTACCGTATTGGCGGCTATGATGAATGTGCCGGTATTAAAGCGCTATTTGCAACCAATATTTCATCCGATCAGATTAAAGTTTGGCGTTCGTGTATGTATGTGATGATGCCGTATCTGAATAGCGTTCTGATTCCATTGAAATCGGTGAAAGATGGTATTGTACCAAGTGAAGTACGTGTACGCTACCGTGTGACCAAGCCGTATGCCCGCTTCAAAACCGATTACAGCAGCACCGGTGCCAGCCCAATGAACGGCATGCCGCATTATGAATTCGATACCAAAGATATTGCTACCAAATTCTCGGCAGAAGCCGGTAAAAAAGGCGTTGACAAGATCAACATTGTACCGAATCCATACTATGGTTTCTCTCCTTCACACGATTATGAAGGCGACCAGATCGCAACATTTGTGAAGTTTACTAACCTGCCGGGCAAATGCACCATCCGTATTTATACCATTAACGGGAACCTTGTAAAAACCATTAAGAAAGATGATAACCTGGTGGAAGCACGCTGGGATTTGAATAACGACAGCAATGTGCCAATTGCCAGTGGAATGTATATCATTCACATCGACTGCGGTGACCTGGGAACAAAAGTGCTGAAATGGATGGGCGTTATGCGTCCGGTCGATCTGGATACATTCTAATGCTGACAATCATTGTTTAATCACATCAAAAAAAAGTACAACATGAAACGAATTATATTCAAAAGCCTTTTTCTTGGACTCAGCATTGCTGCCATGGCCGGAGGGCCGGGAAATAACGGTACCAAAGGAGCTATGGAACTAACCATAAATCCATGGGCCGGAAGCAGCGGATGGAACGGTATCAACAACGCCAATGTAAAAGGGGTGGAAGCCTTTAACCTGAATATCGGCGGGCTATCGAACATCAACAGCACCAATATTAACCTTACCTATACCGACTACCTGCACAATGCCGGCATTAAGATCAATGCCTTCGGTATCGCACAAAAGCTCGGATCATCATCGTACATAGGGATATCGTATATGTCCATGAATTTCGGTGATATCCAACGTACGGATGTCAACAATCCGGACGGTGGTATCGGTACGTATTCCCCACGTTTCAATAACTTCGGTATCGGGTATACCTACAAATTCTCCAATGCCATTTCCTGCGGACTCGTGTTTCGCGGAATTTCAGAGATCGGGGCTGCCGACGTAAAAGCGCGCACCGCATCGCTCGATGCCGGTGTACAATACTCTACCAAGACGAGCAAGAAAGATGAGAAAGCCATTAAAGGGGAAGATTTCCACTTCGGTATCTCATTGCGTAATGTAGGGCCGAACGGATCTTTCTCGGGCGACGGACTCGCTTCCCGTATTACTGATGCCGATAATGTGCAGCGTACCATGCAGATCCGTACCGCTTCGTTCCAGCTGCCTACCCAGCTCCTGATCGGGTTGTCGTACGACATAAAGCTTGACAAACAGCCGATTGTATACAATAACCGTCTGACACTGGCGGCTAATTATTCTTCCAACTCATACGCCAACAACCAGTTCGGACTTGGCTTCGAATACGGATACAAACGGATTTTCGCCCTTCGTGCCGGTTACCAGTACGAAGCTCAGCTTACTGATATGGAAAAACGGATCAATGCCTTCAGCGGTATTGCCGCCGGCGCCAGTATCTATATTCCGTTAAAGAAAGCTTCCGATAACCTGCTGGCATTCGACTATTCATACCGCGACAGCCGCTTCCTGGGAGGAACCAACAGCCTGGGTATCCGTCTTGAATTCGGAGAGTCGTCAAAATAATCCACGCAGGGATTCCGCAAAAAATCACTATTTTCGCAACCGATTAAACGTTCCGACTAGCTAGTCGGGACGTTTCTTTTTGTAGCTTTAATCCTAAAAAAATGGCAGAATTACAATATTTCACGCAGGAAAGTCTGGATAAGATGAAGAAAGAGTTGAAAGAACTCAAAACCACAGAACGTGATAAAATAAAGCAGGCCCTGTCCGAAGCTCGCGATAAAGGAGACCTCTCTGAAAATGCTGAATATGAGGCGGCCAAAGAAGCGCAGTCGCATCTGGAAACACGTATCATCATAGTACAGAATATCATTGCCAATGCACGGGTAATCGATGAAAAGGACCTGGACCTGAGCTCCGTAACGGTACTCAGCAAGGTCCGTTTCATGAATCATAAAATGAAAAAGGAGCAGACCTTTAAGTTGGTTTCAGAAAGTGAAGCAGATTTTAAAGAAGGTAAAATATCAATAAAGTCACCCATTGGAGCGGCGCTCATGGGCAAAAAAGTTGGTGATGTGTTCGAGGTGGATGTTCCGGCCGGCAAACTGAAACTGGAGATTCTGGAGATCACCCGATAACCACTTGATGGCCCTTTACAAGGAGCGCATCATATAATAGTCTTCGAACTGACGACTCCCCACCTGAAAGGGACGTTCCCCGATCACTTCAAACCCATTCTTCCGGTACATGGCGATGGCCCGGTAATTCTCTTTCCATACGCCCAGCCACAACGACTCAAATCCTTTATCGTGGCAATGCGTCACGGCAAAGTCCATCATGAATTTTCCGGCCCCGCCTCCGTATGCCTCCGGCAGCAGATATATTCGCTGAAGTTCAGCGGTGTTTTCACTTGCGATGAAAGGACAGGTTTTAAAATAATTTAATTTTAAATACCCGATGCATTTAGCCTGCTCATAGCATAGAAAATAAGCAGACTTCGGGTCTTTGAGTTCGGCTTCAATTGCAGGAAGCGCAAAGGCACGCGACAGGTAGCTTTCCATATCCTCTTTCGAGTTGTGGGCGCGAAATGCTTTCTCAAATGTTTCGGCCCCGATACGGCAAACCAGAGGGGCATCTTCAACGTGGGCCCGGATCAGTTCAAACATACTGCAAGTGTAAACCATTTTAAGCAAAGTGCCATAATACGCGCAACCGTAAGTTCACCGGTGAAATGCAATGAAGATAAACACGTAACTTTGCGCCTCTATTATGAATAACGATTTTACGCTGAATACCATTGAAGAAGCCATTGAGGACATTCGCAACGGGAAACTGATCATTGTGGTGGATGATGAAGACCGGGAAAATGAAGGTGACTTTCTTACCGCGGCCCGCAATGTAACGCCCGAGATGATCGCTTTTATGGCGAAGGTTGGCGGTGGGCTGATCTGCGCTCCTATAACGGAAGAACGGTGCCATGAGCTCGGCCTCGATATGATGGTGGCCGAGAATACCGAAAGTCTTAAAACCGCCTTTACGGTTTCGGTGGATCTGATCCGTAAAGACATTTCAACAGGAATTTCAGCACACGACCGGAGCGAAACGATCAAGGCGTTGATTCATCCCGACACCCAACCCAAGGACCTGGCCCGTCCCGGACATATTTTCCCTTTGATGGCCCGCAGCGAAGGTGTGCTGCGTCGTGCCGGACATACTGAAGCAGCTATTGACCTGGCCCGCCTCGCAGGCTTTGAGCCGGCCGGTGCCATTGTGGAAGTGATGAAAGATGACGGCACCATGGCCCGCCTGCCCGACCTGATAAAGATCGCCAACCAGTACGGATTGAAAATCATCAGTATTGAAGACCTGATCCAGTACCGGCTCAATAAAGACAGCCTCATTGAACGCATCATTGAAGTGCGCATGCCCACCGCCTATGGCGATTTTAATTTGTATGCCTACAAGCAGAAATACAACAACGAAGAACACCTGGCCCTGGTGAAAGGCACCTGGGATAAGAATGAACCGGTAATGGTAAGGGTGCATTCATCATGCATCACCGGCGATATTTTCGGTAGTTGCCGCTGCGATTGCGGAGAACAGCTGCACGAGGCCATGCGACTGATTGAAGCAGAAGGACGCGGTGTGATCCTATACCTGAATCATGAAGGCCGGGGTATTGGGCTACTGAACAAATTGCGTTCGTACAAACTTCAGGAACAGGGACTGGATACCGTGGATGCAAATATTAAACTGGGCTTTAAACCCGATGAACGGGATTATGGGGTAGGGGCTCAGATCCTGCGCGACCTGCAGATCTCAAAGATGCGACTCATCAGTAATAATCCTACCAAGCGGGCCGGTTTAACCGGTTATGGTCTCGAGATCGTGGAGAATATCCCGGTTAAGGTAAAATCGAACAAGCATAACGCCCTGTACATGGAAACCAAACGTACCCGAATGGGGCACGAATTATAGCATCGGGCCGCAGCGTCTACTCTTCTTTGGAACGTAAACGTACAAGGGTTGGGATATAAAACACCAACAACACCAGAAACAACAATATCACATGCCATGGATTCAGATGGTACCTGAGTTGTGAGGTCCATCCGTAGCATTCCTGTACCTGTATCTTTGTGAATTCCTGCACCATAGCCAGGGCAATGGTGGCTACAAAAGGAAGCGAATAAAATCCCAGACAAAGCATAATGCCCGTGGTGCGTTTCCCTGCATCTTTTCGTTGCAACGCATAAAATCCAAGGATTAAGAACGACACAGCAATGATGAATGAGAAGATCAAACCGGCATTGCTCCCGTGCATTTCCGAAAGAATGAATCCTGACGAGATCATGATAACTCCTGTTACCGGGATGCTTATAAGAATGCTGATGAATTCGATGCAATAAGCAATGAAGAAGAACAATGCAATACTGAGCGAAAGAATAACAAACACTAGTAATGACTCATCATTGAAAGCGAACGCCTGGGCCTGACTGAAATTGCTGTAAAGGGTTGTAATACCTGAGTCGTCCACGTAGGCGTCATATGTGTTCTCTTCCGGCTCACCACTGTACCCGTATGCGTATCGGGGGCTGTATAAATGAGTCAGTATTTCGGTGGGCATAAAATCATGCTTCAGTAAACTATCTACAATGCGTTGGGTGGGTATGCGGTGGGCTATCTGATATTTTGTGCAAACGGCGCTAAAGGCTTCAATAGCCGAAGTAATGGAATCCGTGTTTTTGTTCTCGATCCAGGAAAATATTTCCGGGGCGATCACCTCCCGGTAATAATCATCGCTACTGACAGTGGAAGAACGGTCCTCATTATAACGGTATGATGAATTCGGAAACGAGTTCGGATTAATGAGCACGGTACTGAAATTCTCCACATCATAATAATGCAACCCCCGCTTCACGGAGGGCTGAATGAACCGGTCAATGATCTGATAGGTCTTTTTTGCACAGGTGTCGGTTTCGTCGGTCCACTGATGGCTCGTGAAAAACAGATAAGGTTGTTCATCCACCTGTGTAAATGAATCTGTTTCCGAAGGCCGGTAGATGCTATTCAGCGTATCGAAACGGTTATTGACAATATGTGGCTTGTAATAGGCTTCTATATCGTTCCACTGATTGCCTTCGGCCCGGTGAAAACTATTGAGCGGGAATGGGGACGGATACACCCGGTTCTCTATTTTGTACTTGTCGGTTTCGGCCACCAGAAACGGATATGCCCGGCTCAGCACCCGTGCATCCGCTTTCAGCGTTTCTTCCGATAACAGACTGTTCGTTTTAAGAAAGGCTCCGTAGGTATACGGAAAGTAAAGTGAAGAAAACACCAGCACCGGGAGAAAGATCTGAAACAGCAAAATAGGCAGGTAATTGCGGCGCAGCGGATAATACTGAAACAAGGGGTTGGTGCGGAAAAAATACAAGGCCCATACCACATAAATAACGAGTCCGGAGGTAATATGCAGAACGATGAAATTTTCGGAATAATAACCCGAGAGGCGTTCCGACTGCAGCACCTTCATGGATACGCCTTCATACCCTGAGAGGAAGGCAACCACCCAGCCAATGATCCCGATGATCATCATAGGAATAAATTTGCTTTGCCACAACAGCGGATGGTTCTTAAGCAGGTATGATTGAATATGTTTGAACATACAGTGTTTGATTAATGGGATGAGAACAGACGGCGTGATGAGGTGGAGATGTCCCGAATGTATTTGATGGGAATATTGCTTTGAATAAGACAGGTAAGCAGCGCACTCAGGCCCGCTTCATGCTCAAAGCCAAGAATAAACTGACCGCCATTGAAACTTATTTGTGTAATGTGAAGCGATTGAATACTGCTCATGAGTTGTTCACGCGTGGCACCAATTTCAAGTTCCACCACATAGCCATTCGGACGGTTCATGGTGCTGATGCTTTCCTGAAGCAGGGTAGGAGCGCCTTGTTTCAGGAAAATGATCTTGTCGGATATTTTTTCTACTTCGAAGAGCTGCTGGGAGCTGAGTACAATACCCAGCGGATGGGAAAGGCTTTTGGCCAGATACCGGAGGTCCTCAAGGATGATTTGCTGTGCCAGAATGTCGAGGTTGGCCAGGGGCTCATCGAGTAATAAGAGGTTGGGTTTGCGTAAAAACGTGCGGGCCAGTTCAAACCGCATTTTAAAGCCCGACGACAACTCACTCCAGTTATGATTGCGGAATGGATACAGCCCGAAACGGATGATCATCATCATCACCCATATCTCGTTTTCCTCTCCGGTGATCCCGTAATGTGTAGCGGTAAACTGCAAATTGGTTTTTACCGAACCGAACCAACGGGGTGTGCGTTGAGGAATGTACGCAAGGCGGGTTCGTAAAGCATAATCGGATGAAGAAGGGAAGTCGGGACTATACGTCAGTGTGCCGCTGTCGAACCGGAGATCACGGGCCAGAATACGCAGCAGGGTCGTTTTCCCATTCCCGTTTTCACCCACCAGCCCCCATACATCACCATAGTATATTTCCATGTTTACCGGACCCAGCGCAAATCCTCCCCGTGAAAAGTGTTTCGATATGCTATCAACAGTGAGCAACGCGGTCTCTGCCGGTTTGCGGTGTACCTCAACCTTACGTAGCTGATTCAGGAAGTTGACACAGGCTGTAATAATCTCCGCTTCCGAACGTTCCTTCTCCTCTTTCCATTCATTCAATGCAATACAGGATGAGAATTGCGGCATCGATTGTGTGTCGAGAACGCAATCGATGAGCCTTCGAAAACCCAGATGCAGGTCTTTGTTTTCGAAGTGAAGAATGACTTCGTCAATTTTTTCGGATAAAGATGCCATGTATGGTTACGGGGTTTTCCTGAATCGTTTTACGGAAAGAAATGTAAACGGTTGGTTTAAAAAAATATTGCGCAAGAATTTGAAATGCTCAAATATAGGTGGTTTCGCATGGGATGCAAGAGAATATTGATGCTGACCGAAAAAAGGCGGATGCTCTTTCGGGCGTCTTTATTACAAGAATGGGTGCGATAAATTGACATGGGTTGTGCATTAGTTCCCGTTGGCCGATTCCGAACTTTATTCGTTTTTTGAGAAACTATGCGACTTCTATTGCTGTTTTTATGGTTGCTTCTTTTCACCGGTGTTTCGGCACAATATGGTTTTCGTTCGCCGGTTGATGCGGAAATAAAACTGGCTGCCAACTTTGGTGAGTTACGCGACAATCATTTTCACAGTGGTCTGGATATTATAACCAACAGCGAAGAAGGCTGGAGTGTATATGCAGTGGAAGATGGATTCGTGTCGCGCATACTGATGAGCCGCAAAGGATATGGCAATGCCTTGTTCATCGATCATCCCAACGGCCTCACCAGTGTATACGCGCATCTCTCCGGTTTTAACAGCACGATTGCCGCCTATGCCGAAACCATTCAATTGCTGCGTGAGGAATACGAGCTGGATACCCTGCTTCCGCTCAACGCCATTCCGGTGCATAAGGGTGATATTGTTGCGTACAGCGGGAACACCGGTGGAAGCACCGGCCCTCACCTGCACTTCGAAATACGTGACACAAAATCGGAACATATACTGAACCCTGAGAATTTCGGCTTTGATATTACCGATACCATTATCCCGAAAATCTTTTCGCTTTCGTTGTTCTCATTGAACGATTACAAGACGCAGTTTTTACAAACCCGCACCGGTATATCCGGCAAAACCATCACCGTGGAACCCGGCCGGGTTGGGGTGGGTATCACAGGTATCGATTACTACACCGGCAGGGCCTTCACCGCCGGTATATATTCTGTTAAATTGTTCTGCGATGAGAAGCTGGTTTTCGAGAAGCGCATGGATACCTTCTCCTTCGATAACTGGCGTTGTATCAACCAGCATATCGATTATGAACAATACAAAACCAAAAGCCTGCTGATTGAAAAATGTTTCAGGGATGATGGCAATAAAAGTGAGGTGTACCGTAACCTCGTCGATAACGGGATCATTTCACTGGCACCGGAAGAAACGAAGCAAGTGAAAATTGTGGTAGCCGACCATGCCGGCAACCAGCGAGAACTGAATTTTACCCTGAAGGGTGGCTATGAAAATTATAAACCCCAATCAAAATACAATGCCGTTCCGGCTGATTCGAATGTGCTGAAAGCCAAAGGAGCTGTGCTCATCATACCTCCCGGTGCGGTTTACGACACCTGTTACTTCCTGTTCAAAGCCGATACCACCTACCGCAGTTTCAGTTATAAATTCATTGTTGGCGACCGGCTCCTGCCTTTGCAGCGGGAGGTGAAACTGCAGATTGCTCCGCTGAAGTTGCCCAAAGCGGGAACTGAGAAGTTTTATGTGAAGTCATGGCCTTCGGGCAGCATCGGTGGTACCTTCACCAATGGGGTAGTGAGCGCCGGCACCAAAACCTGCGGCACCTACAGCCTCGAGATCGACACCCTGAAACCGGTGATCCAGCCACTGAATGTTGTTGCATCAAAGAACATACATTATTACAAAACACTCAAATTCAGGATCTATGATTCGCAAAGCGGCGTGAAAAAATATCACGCAACCCTGAATGGTAAGTTCATCTTGTTCAGTTATGATCTGAAGTATAATCTGATCACTGCACATCTGGATGAAGACCTGCCACGCGGGAAGTATCTGCTGGAACTTACCGTTACCGACAATTGTAACAATACGGCGCGTTATTCCGCATCACTGTATAATTAAGTAAAGCCGCCTGCAGCCTGCGCTTGAGCCGCGATCGTTGCCTCCAAAATTCCGGATGGGGGTTTGGGTTTTAACACCTATCCTTTTGTCGTTTTATTTTTCATTTACACAATCAGGAATCAAATCAACAGGTATTTTTAAAAACAATATTTTGGTTAAACATCCTTCTTTCTAATAAGTATTCGATGTGATTCTCAGGTTGGAATAAATTCAGTTCCACTGAAGTTAAAGGTAAAGCATCAAGGAACCTTTAAAATGTGTAACTGGCTATTCTCTGGACTTGATGCATCGCACGGTATGTACCAGTTCAGTCCCTTCATATATTTTAAAATAATACATACCTGCCGGGTAGTTTGTTAATTGAATAATTATATTCTCAGAGCCTGCCGGGTTGCCGGGTTGCTCATACAATTGTTCCACCAGGCGACCGCCGGCATCATACAATTCAATACGCACGTTTAGCTGTAATGCATTATCGAAACTAAGGGTTGCCTGTTCCTTTACAGGGTTAGGATAAAACGACAACTTTAGGGTTTTAGGAACTTGTATTATTCCCAGGGGCCTGTCGAGTTTAAGGTATGGGTAAGTGGTATCGGCTTCTAATTCTATTACAGGGGAACCGGCAAGGGTAATGGTATCATTCATTACACCACAGCCGGCATCATAAATTAAGTTACGGTACTGTGTGGTATCTGGTTTAAAGTTTGTATCAAACTTATAAAAGGTAATACGGGGATGAGTTAAGTCGCTGTCTCTTTCCACAAACACACACATGAGCTTATTATCGAATGTTTTAATTAAATGGACATTGTTTATCGCATCATTGACAAAATATTTCCGCCCAAAATTATTCATATAGAACGAATCAATTCGGTTGGCTTGCGCATTTAGGCGATAGAATTTAATATTATAATACGAGTTTAACGATGCATTAGGTTTATGGTACATCATTGCTAAAAAATACAAGGAGTCGCTCCATTGAATTGCATTACAGTAACTTTGAGTTGCTGTTTCGTCGCTAATCACTTTGTAATTAAGCATTGTTCCATTGGTATCACACTCAAATACCATGGGGCTATATTGTATATGGGTTTTATCATTTACTTTATCAATAAAAATTGAAAACACAAAAATATTCCCTGCTTTGTTTTTAAATGCCTCGTAACCATTTGATAATAGATTTTCATCAAAACCAAAGAATTTGTAAAATATTCTATTACCATTGGTTGTATCCAATTTAAGTAAAACAGTTCTTCGTGCAACCACATCCGTATCATTTGTACCTTTTAAATAAAAGCCGGCACCAAATGGCAAATAGGCGTTATTATCTGTTTTTAATAAGTTATTTAACCAGGTGTTGCCATCACAGTTCCATGTTTTTTTTGGCAATAAATCAGCTTTATTGGCAAATATAAGGTGGTTGCTAAAGGCATTAAACCCCCAGGCGCTAAGTAAAAGCAGCGAGTCGTTTAAATCGTAATTCCAACCTATGTATTGCTGTTCCTTATCCAGGGTATCGGTATACACCACACTGTTTACCTTATGGTAACAACTGTCTAATTTTAAAATAAATGCATCACCGCTTACCGGGTCGGTATCCCAGGTGCTGCCAATAAGGTACAGGTTTTTATAGCGGTCTTTAACAAAATGGGTTGACCATAGCTCGGGCCACTTATCATAATGCAGGCATTTTTTCCAAAGCAGGTTGGCATTGGCATCAAATTTTAATAACCAGGTATTCCCATCGTTGTTGTACGTTGCGGTTGCTAAAAAGCCATGGTCGTTATCTTCAATAACACTATATAAGTCAATTAGGGGCTGAGCATAACTTTTAGGCCAAGTATTTTGGCTTTTGCCACATAGAGCAAGCAGAAGAAAAACAACGGTTATAATATTTCTCATGGCAATTTAAAAATTATTCGGCTTTCAAATACTACATCATCCTTATCAGAAAATTGCAAAAAGTAAAATCCATAGGTTAAATCTCCGGTTTCTATTTTCAAGGTTTGTGTTTCTGTGTTTTTTATTTCTCCATCTGTGTTTAACAGTTCAGTACCGAATGAATTGTATAATTTCATTTTTATTGTCTGGTCATTTCCAGAGTTGTTTTTAATATCAGCCTGTACCTGTGAAGTAAAAGGATTTGGATACACTAAAACCTCGTAATCAATACCTGTTGTTACGGTAGTATCCATACCATCAACAGGTAATATACTGTCGAGATATTGTGGTACAAAATTATCCATACCTGCAATTTCTGCATTCGTTCCGTCAATATAATTAACGATATATTTGGCCTGGCGGGCTGCAAAATCCGAATCATGGGTCAATGAATCAATAATGCCCCTTTTGGCTTCGAGGCTATCAAAATTATAATTGGCATAAATAGGAAGTAAGAGGGCATATAGTTTTTTAATATTACCTTCTTCGGGATTCGTATCGTTTAAATTAGCGAGTACCTGCCCTGCTAAATTATAATTACCGCTTCCAATATATGCAAGCATTAAGCTGTATTTAGCCAAAAAGTTGGTATCAATGACTAGCAATGCAATGGCTGAATCAAATTGATTAGTATCCTTAATACCGGCCGTCATTTCATTGCAAAAGTGGTTTTTATAAAATCCGGTAATTTCAATGTCGGCAGTATCAGTACTGTTTGCCTGATGCAGCGAATCGAACCGGGAACGGTTGAAAATAAAGGCATTATAATTATCCTCAAATGATGCCGGTACTGATGAAATACTACCACAATTGGAAGGGATTGGGCAATAATCGGATTTTACTTTTGAAGCTGTAAAATATTGGGGGTTTTCTCCAAATCCTGTTCCATATTTATATAAAAACCTGTTGTTTGGCTTATAGCTTGTTGATTTTACATAAATATTACGCTGGCTATTAACAGGGTTAGGGCTAAAGGTATTTCCCGGCGCCTGAATGTAATTCGTTGTTCCTCCGCAACCGTTATGCGGCATTAGTGTTCCGCTGGGTATAGTTATATCATAATTATAGGTTGCAGTGGATGCCGAACCCAAACTAAATTTATTGCATTTTAAAAAAGTTGCCTTAGACTCATTTTGGTTTTGAACACCAATATCAAGCGTGGTAAATGTATTGTCACGAATTATATTTCCACCATTGCTCGCATTGCCATCTGCAATTATACCATAGCTGCCTAATGTTTTTCCAGTAAAATTGTTGTTGATTGATTTTTCAAATATGCAATTTGAAATTGAATAATGTGAATTGCCGGCTATATAAATGCCAAAAGGCAGATTGTTTGGTACTACGTTATTATTGACGTTAAAATGAATAAATCGATCGACATCAAAGTTCGACCCCCAAATGTTAAAAGTATACAGTCCGGTGGCAATTATCGCTCGATCGCATTCTATAAAACCACAATGACTAACAGATGCACCGGGATAAAAATAGACTCCCTTTGTAACGTTCATCCCTACACTAAAATGAAGAAAATAGCTCTCGTAAATAGAAAAATATGAACCAATAGAATTAATGCCGCATAAATTTGAGTTTAATTTATCATTGTTAAATATACAATGGCCAATCTCTAAGGCATAATACATATTCGGGTCGTAAACCGGGAGAAATGAGCTATTGGAAATGGATGCATCTTTTAGAATAATATGGTAATAGGTACTACCTGTTGGTAGGTAAATTGTATTTAAAAATTGAGTATTTAGTATTAATGATGTTTGGTGGTATTTTGAGTAATTGGTTAAGGTAATGGAATTGACATTATTATCGAAGATGCAATGATTTATATTTATGCAACCACCTCCGGATGATCCTGATGAGTTGACGGCCGAAACCGCATATGTTAAAGTGGAATTCTCACAATAAAGCAATCCATGCTGCATTGTGGTATAATTATCATTGGCAGCGTAGAAAAACGAATTGCTATTATAGTTTTGTGGTACCTGATAACTGTTCTCATCGCCAATTATGATAATGCCGGTCCACAAATTGGTTCCTGAACCGGTATGAGTAATTGTGCTATTGCTAATTTTCAAAACCGCCCCTTTATTTATTGTAATGGAACAGTTCGTGTTCATATTAATATTGGCCGAGTTTATTTCAACAAAAGCGCCTCTTTCTAATGTTATATTATCGTAGGTTCCACTACCAAGTGACGTTACACTACTCGTGTATGAAATTGTTATATCGGCACCCGGAAGAATTAAGTAAGAAAAGAGAAAAAAAACAAAAAGAAAGAAGCGATAGTTTTGTTCGTACAATAAAAAGTTGGCTTTTTTAAGAATCGTTAAAAACCCCACACCAGTTGCTGCTTTAGAGTAGTGAAATTTAGCAGTTAAATGGCTATTTTGTAAGATTCTTGAACTCTTTGCCCCTGCAAGATGAAGTAATACTGTTTTCATAAAGTACATGATTTTTAGGTGTGAATTAAGACATTTTCGGCTATACAAAGTTTATTTAAAAATTCCAAACTTCAAAATGAACTTGTTCTTCAATACACCAAATGCTGAAATAGTTGCAAAAAGGAAGTAAAATAACTTACCATAACTCCAGAGCAGGGCTTTAATACCCTCTAAAATTCCGGATGGGGTTTTGGTTATTAAAACCTATCTTTGCAACTTTATATTTTTATACACCCCAACATGAAAAAACTCACACTAGCCTTCGTAGCAAGCCTCTTTTTGTTTGCTATTTCCTGCGGTACAAAATCTGATTTGCTGGTTGGCAAATGGAAAGTATTGAATTGTACGATCCCTGATTTCGACAAAGCCCTGGAAAAAAATCTTGAAATGGTTCCGGACAGCATGCGCGAACAATACCGTCAGATGATGCAAAGCCAATTGGCAAGCCTTCAGGAAGGTCTGAAAAAAGGCATCTTTGAATTTAAAGACGGTGGAAAATTTGAATTCACCTTCGCTGAAAAAACCAACAAAGGAACATACAAACTGAGTGATGACGCCAAAACCATCATTACCACCGATAGCGGTGCCACCAAAGGCGATACGTTATTTGTAAATTCACTCGACAAAGAAAAACTTGAGTTCAAGGTTCGTTTCTCGGATGAAATGACCGGTGTTTTCTCTCTGGAGAAAGAAAAGAAATAAGTTTCAACACAACTACGAAAAAAGCCCTGCAGATGATGCAGGGCTTTTTTTATGCCAGCTCATTTCAATGAATGGCATTCATTCAGTCGTTTTAAAAATCCATTTCTTTTACTTCCGGATCGCTAAGCAAATGTTTCACCAGTTCCTGATGTGCGTCTTCGCTGCCTTTCAGAATCAGATGACTGGTTATTTGTCCGTTTCTCAGGTTTTGCTTCTTCTGCAGGATGCGAAGGCTGAATGAATGAATGACCGGGTCGAGCCGATCGGGTTCGCCTTCTTTATAATTGCATAAAAGGCGGTAATCTTTTATCACACTTTGCCTGTCAATGATATTTTCAATACTTCTGAATCCGATCAATACCAGCATTATGATGCCCAGCACAAACGCCGACAAATAATAATAACCGGCACCAATACCGATACCCAGAGCCGAAACCACCCAGATAAGGGCAGCGGTGGTTAGGCCCGTGATCTTATCGTCGAACTTAAAAATAACACCGGCACCGATAAATCCGATACCTGTTAAGATATTGGCAATAATGCGTTCCGGACTGTTGTTACGGCCAATGTCGATGGAGAGTATGGTAACCAGTGTTGACCCTACACAAATTAAAATCAGCGTACGGAAGCCGGCAGGTTTGTTGTTGTATTCCCGCTCCATTCCAATGATGGCACCGGCCACCAGTGAAATCAGTATCTTTATAATATTCTCATCCATGATGTGTTTTTGCTGTATGTCCGGAATTGCCAATGCGGCTGTTACGGAACGAATATCCGAAATAAATCAGTAGACCGAT
>JBGAVF010000344.1:0-2273 GCA_044228315.1 Bacteroidia bacterium
AGAACTTTCCCTCAGCCGGGGCCATAACACCAAGTGATGCGGACGTAAAACCCACCGATGAACCACCCTCCCCCACCCCTAAAAAACATTTAGACTGGAACTGGGGTATGTCGCGAGGCACCTGGTCGGATGCCGACTTCTCGGGATTGAAGAATCTGAAAGAAAAATTCAGCGCTTCGAACATGAAGAATTGCAAGTTTATGCATGCCGACCTCTCGGGACTTACGCTGGCCAACAACAATATTGAAATATGTGATTTTACCTCGTCGGATATGCGCAACAGTAAGATCCAGTCATCCAATTTACAGAACAACCGGTTCACAGGCTGCTCATTTATTGATGCTTCCTTCAATAAAAACAATATTGAAAAATGCAGTTTTACCAGGGCCGACTTCTCGGGAGCCGAAATTTCCTGGGTGAATTTTGAAAACAATACCGTTGATGAGGCCGTGTGGAAGTTCACCACCTTTAAAAACTCCAATCTCAGTACTATTGTTTTTGAAGGTACTTTCGAAGATTGTCATTTTGAGCAATGTGCCTTTTACAATATCCGGTTTCAGGATGCCACACTCCTGAACACCTTTTTCAAGTACAATAAACGGCTTACTAAGGTGCAGTTTGTGAACTGCCGGGTCGATAAAATCACCTATGCTTTTTTGAAAAACAACAAGGCAACCCTTACCGGAATTACCATACTACCCTGATTAAATAAGATCATGAACACCACAAAATCACACAACGAACGCATGGCGAAGATCACCTTTGCCGAGGTGTATCCGCATTACATTAAAAAGGTGGAAACCAAAGGCCGCAGCAAGGAAGAATTACTACAAGTAATACAATGGCTTACCGGTTTTGATGAAAGAGCACTGCAGAAACTTATCGACGAAAAAGTCACTTTTGAAACCTTTTTTTCGAGAGCCACCCTGCACCCGAATGCGCACCTCATCACCGGAGTTATTTGCGGATACCGGATCGAAGAAATTGAAAACCCGCTGACCCGGCAGGTTCGGTATTTAGACAAACTCATTGACGAACTGGCGAAAGGCCGGAAGATGGAAAAGATATTGCGTACGTAAGAAGTATATCAATTCAATGGCTGTTCGGAAAGCCCTGATGAACACATCATTGAATTATTTTGCAATTTTGAAATAGTATACTAGTGGTTTGAGCATGAAACCAGTATACTTGAAGTATAAACAAGAAACATCAAATAATGAGAATCCCCATTTTATTGCTTGGATCGGTACTGATCCTGTTCGGTTGTAACCGTTCGGCATCCAACACAAAAACAACAGCCGAATCAACCGAAAAAGAGGCTTCAGCAAAAGAAGACGAGAAATCAGGAGACAAATCAAAAGATGCCGCGCTTATAGGCCTGTGGAAACGCACCGAGATCTTAGGAAGCGGTGAGTACAGTATGACCAACGAAACCATGCTTGAGTTTATGGACGATGGTGTTTGTTTTGTTTGGCCAGGACGCAGCATTGGACCGAATTATAGCAAGGAGGAAGACAAAAGCAAAAAGAGTAAAGGCGGCTGGTACACTTCAGGTAAAGAACTTCACTTTATTGACCCGGCAACCACACAGGATGTAGCCACGTATTACACAGTGAATGCATCGGGGTTGCTGATGAGTGATGGCAAATCGGATAAGAAATTATTTGTACGGGTGCGATAGTGTGCCAATAACTTCCTTTTAATATTCCTATTACCAGCGGTTACTGAATATAATTACTTGCCTTCCACGCAGCCACTCGCTGCAATGTATCAAGCACCCTCCTCTATCCGGTGCTTGCGGTTGCTGGAAATATTGGAAATGCTCCACTCCACCCGTTTTACAAAGGGTGTTTTACGGGCTGAACAATCGGATTTAGTGCAGATGGCACAACTGAAGTCGAGACAGCCATCGGTATGAACGAACAGCTCCACACTTTCTCCGAAATTCTCTTTCACCAGGCGGTCGAGCCGGTCGATCTCCCGGTGTGCCTCGTGCACATTCATATACCAGGGCACGGTGAGATGGCAATCGAGATGCAGGATGCTTCCGTATTTAATGATACGCAGGTTGTGCATATCCACCCAGTTCTCGGTGCGTGAGGCGTTGGCCAGTGCCACCAGCTTCTCAAGCAAACCGGTATCAGCTTCATCCATAATGCCCGCCACCGATGACCGTAAAATTTTGTAGCCCGACACAATAATTATTGATGCAAAAATGAACGATACCACACTATCGATCCAGGTGTACCCGGTAAAGTATAAAAGCAGCAAGC
>JBGAVF010000022.1:0-19202 GCA_044228315.1 Bacteroidia bacterium
CCTTTTCGGATGTATTTGGCATTATGGTAAAACAACGGGCCCTAAATCAGGATGTAAAAAAATCAAACTGGCTTATTGGCGAAAATGTAATGCTGGGCAGCAAATATGCGCTGCGATCCATGAAAGCACCGGGAACGGCGTTTTTAAACCATCCGGAGTGGGGAGATGATCCGCAACCTGCCACAATGGACGGTTATGTAAAACTTCCGAATACCGAAGCCGGTGATAACGGGGGTGTGCATTACAACAGCGGTATTCCTAATTTTGCATTTTATGTGGCCTGCTTTAACAGGGGAGGGTTCTCCTGGGAAACCATCGGGAAAATATGGTATGCCGCGCTTACCGACACCGTTACTTTGAGACCGAATGCAAAGTTTGCCGACGTTAAGAAACTAACCATTAAAAAAGCAACGGAACTCTTTGGTAAGGGAAGCCTGGAAGAGAAAGCTGTTAAACAAGGCTGGAAAGAAGCCAAGGTATGAAAACGAAGATAAAACTGATACAAAGCGGAGGGCTCATGGGAATAACCCGGACCGCAGAAACGGAGACGGGGTTATCTGAAAAAGAATTGATGGAAGCCGTTGATCAGGCCCGGGCATCTACAACTCGTGAACTACGTGATGAGATGCATCATATCCTGATCATCAACGGGAAAGAAGAGATCCCGCTGGATATAACAAAATTAAAAGGGAATATTAAAAAACTGGTAGAGACGGAACTGATCAAAAAACTAAAGCGCTAGGCTGAAATACAAATTCAACCTTCTTCTTACGACCATTCAGCAATTACAGTTTCACCGCCCTTAACCACATCATTCAGTTGTACGTTAATTTTGGTGCCAACTGGAAAGTACAGATCTACGCGGGAGCCAAACTTGATAAAGCCCATTTCACCTCCTTGTTTTGCTGTATCTCCGGCTTTGCTGTACATAACAATTCGGCGCGCCATGGCACCGGCGATCTGACGGAACAACACACTGTGTTTTCCGTTGTTCACTACCACAGTAGTACGTTCGTTTTCTGTGGATGATTTCGGATGCCAGGCCACCAGGTATTTACCCGGATGATACTGGGCATACTCCACATTACCGGCCATAGGATATCGGTTCACATGAACATTAAACGGAGACATAAATATGGAAACCTGAATACGTCGGTCATTATAAAATTCAGTTTCAGTCGTTTCTTCTATTACCACCACCTTACCATCTGCCGGCGCAATTATATGCTGTTCGTTCACGGGCGTATTACGCAACGGATTGCGAAAAAACTGGAGTACGATGCCCAGCATTACCATACTCAACAATACCACTGCCTTAAATAACCACACCGGGGCTATGGCCTGAACGCCAAAACAAAGTAATAATAAAACGCCAAGCGTGATAAGAATGGTGGGGTATCCTTCGCGGTGAATGAACATAATTGTAGTATAAAAATGTGACTTATTAACGTGATTAAAAATTACGGTGCTCCTTTACCCATGCGGAAATATATCTGGCAATTTCGGATGTTGGTGTGCCGGGAGGGAATAGTTTTCCAACACCTGATTTCTCCAGTAAAGAAACATCTTCATCCGGAATAATTCCTCCGCCGGTGAGCAATACATCGGTCATATTCTTTTCCTTCATTAGCTGCAGTAGTTTCGGGAAAACGGTATTGTGTGCTCCCGATAAAATACTCACACCAATGGCATCCACATCTTCCTGAAGGGCAGCGTTTATAACCATCTCAGGTGTTTGACGCAGCCCGGTATAAATTACCTCCATCCCGGCATCGCGTAGTGCCGATGCAATTACTTTGGCCCCCCGGTCGTGACCGTCGAGTCCTACTTTGGCTATTAATACGCGTACAGGCCTGTTCATATCTGCTTGCATTAGTGAAGTTGAATACTGAAGTAGTTTTTCTTGCCTTGTTGTATCAGAATTGTATCGCCTTTGATGATGGCATCCGAATTTACAATGTGATGCTCATCAGTGACTTTGGTTTTATTTATACTGACACTTCCCTGTTGTACCGCCCTGCGTGCATCCCCTTTTGATTTGGTAATGGTGGTTTTTACCGAAAGCAGATCAAGAATGGAAATGCCGGCTTCTATCTCTGCTCTGTGTATCTCAAAATGAGGAATGCTGCCGGTAACTTCTTTGAAAGTATCATCCTTCAATACCATCAATGCATCAATAGTATTGCCAAATAATGCTTCCGATGCGAGTATTGCCTGTTCACAGGTATCGGCATCGTGCACACGGGTGGTGATTTCCGAGGCCAGGGCTTTCTGCAATGTACGCAGGTGCGGTGCTTCATTGTGTGTAGCTTCCAGAGCCTCAATTTCTTCCCGGCTCTTCAATGAGAAAATACGAATGAAGTTGGAAACATCGGCATCGGCTGCGTTTAACCAGAACTGATAGAACCGGTACGGAGAGGTACGCTTCGGATCAAGCCATATGTTTCCTCCTTCTGTTTTTCCGAATTTTGTCCCGTCGGCCTTCTTTATCAAGGGTGTTGTGAGTGCAAATGCTTCACCACCATCTTTTCGTCGTATTAATTCGGTACCTGTTACAATATTGCCCCACTGGTCGCTTCCACCCATCTGCAACTTTATTCCATGGTTTTTCCATAGGTAATAAAAATCATACCCCTGCACCAGTTGATAACTGAACTCGGTAAAACTCATGCCGTTTTCCAGCCGGTTCTTCACCGAATCTTTAGCCATCATATAATTAACGGAAATATGCTTCCCTACATCGCGAATAAAATCAAGAAAAGTGAAGTCCTTGAACCAATCGAAATTGTTCACGATCACAGCACTGTTTTCACCACAATTGAAATCCAGGAATTTCTCAAGTTGTTTTCGCTGCGATAACAGGTTGTGTTGTAATGTTTCTTCATCCAGCAAGTTGCGCTCTGCGCTTTTGCCGCTCGGGTCGCCCACCATACCGGTGGCTCCGCCTACCAGCGCAACAGGAATATGTCCGCACCGCTGAAAGTGCATCAATAACATTACCTGTACCAAATTGCCTACCCCGAGAGAATCAGCCGTGGGGTCGAAACCGATATACCCTTTTACCCGCTCTTTTAACAGCAGTTCTTCGGTTCCAGGCATACTGTCCTGCAGCATGCGTCTCCATTTCAGTTCTTCTATAAAATTGGTGCTTGTACTCATAAATTAAGGGTTGGCAAAGATATTAATTGCCTTACGAATACCGAATTTTAATTCAACCTGCCTGAAAAGGTAACCCTTATTGCCTTTTCAAAAGGTTTCTGTAAACACATCGGGAATCATTTCTTTCTAATTTTACCTAATTTTGCCCCTTATTTTAAATTATGTACATAGAACAAATCTATACCGGATGCCTTGCACAGGCTTCCTATTATATTGAAAGCAACGGTGAAGCTGCCGTTATTGATCCGATCCGTGACTACGCATCGTATTTGTCGATGGCTGAAGAAAGGAACGCGAAAATAAAATTCGTTTTTGAAACCCATTTCCATGCCGACTTTGTAAGCGGTCATATTGATCTGGCAAAGGCAGCCGGTACGCCAATTGTGTACGGACCGGAAACCCATACGTCGTTTCCGGTGCATGTTGCCTCCGACGGGGAAGCATTTACTATCGGAGCTGTAACACTGGTAGCCCTGCATACACCCGGTCATACTCCTGAAAGTACAAGTTATCTGTTGCGTGATGAGCATGGAAAGGACCATGCTGTTTTCACAGGCGACACCTTGTTTATTGGTGATGTGGGCCGCCCGGATCTGTTCGATGGTAAGTTCTCCAAAGAAGAAATGGCTACCCGCCTGTTTCATTCATTAAACAACAAGATAAAAACCCTGTCCGACGATGTCATCGTGTATCCCGCGCATGGAGCCGGCAGCAGTTGTGGTAAAAATCTCGGGCCGGAACGAAGCAGTACCATTGGTATTCAGAAATTGACCAATTACGCGTTACAACCAATGACCCTTGAGGAGTTTATTCATCAGGTAACCGATGGCATTCCTACGCCTCCATCGTATTTTGCGAAGAATGCATCACTCAATAAGAACGGATATGAGAATTTTGACACCCTTTTAAACCGGGGTGTGAAACCTTTGGATGTTGCAGCCTTCGAGGAAGAAATTAAAAAAGGCTGCCTGGTAATAGATAGCCGGAATCCGGAATCGTTTGAAGCCGGTTTTATTAAAGGTGCTTATAACATCGGGCTGAATGGTCAGTATGCCATTTGGGCGGCAACACTTATCGACCTGAAAAAACCAATTGTGCTGGTATGTAATGACGGTTCCGAAAAAGAGTCGGTGCTTCGGCTAACCCGTACCGGTTTTGAAAACATCACCGGATATCTGAAAGGCGGATTTGATGCATGGAAAAATGCCGGAAAACCTGTGGATATGGTCATCAGTGTAGAACCTGACGAACTTGCCATAGATGCCCGCTTCGAAGAGAAAATTCAGATTGTGGATGTTCGTAAACCGGGCGAATGGGACGGTGGGCATTTAAAAGCTGCACATCATATCGCCCTGGAGTCACTGGAAAACCAAACTGAAACACTGGATGCCAGCCGTCCGGTATACGTGCATTGTGCCGGTGGATACCGCAGTATGATCGCATCCAGCATACTGAAGGCAAAAGGATTCCAAAACGTTCGTAATGTGCATGGCGGGTACGCAAAAATCAAGGAAACCGATATGGAGAAGGTTTGAAACCGTTTGCACCGGTTTCTTCGGGTTTCAAATTCTTTCACCACCCTCTCGTTTTTTGATTGTATTTTTGACGTGTAAACCAAAGGGTTTCGTCAATCTATGAAAGACTACAAAAGTTATTTTATTATACCGGCACAACCGGAAGAAGTGTATTTGGCATTAACCGTGTCTATAACATTGCAGCTTTGGACCGGCGAACCGGCTGAAATGAGCACTGAACCCGGCTCTGAATTTTCCCTGTGGGATGGCAGCATTACCGGTAAGAACATCGCCTTCGAAAAAGATAAAAAAATTGTGCAGCAATGGTATTTCGGGGATCAGCAGGAACCATCCATAGTGACGATAAAACTCCACCCGCACAAAGCAGGTACCTCGGCTGAACTGGTTCATACCAATATTCCCGATGAGGCCTATCATGATATGGTGGAAGGCTGGCAACAAATGTATTTTGGCTCCATCATTCGTTTCTATCAGAATTGATTGATCGTATGAAAATACTTTCTGCATCACAACAACGACTGCTCGACCAGTACACCATTAAACACGAACCGGTTACCTCTGTTGATTTAATGGAACGGGCTGCCGGAGAAGCGTTGATCGCTATCCTGCAACACACTGGTAACAGCCATGCATCGTATTCGGTTTTTTGTGGCAGCGGCAATAACGGCGGTGACGGACTGGCCATCGCCCGAATGCTGTTCAAGCTGGGGAAAACGGTGCATGTGTACGTGCTGAATTCCGATTCTCCTTCACCCGATTTTCTTGAAAATCAAAAACGCTTTAGCGCCCTTCAGCCCATTCATCCAATTATACACGAATCCGGCTTTCCAAAACCCGACAGTAAGGATATTATCATTGATGCATTGTTGGGTACTGGAATAAACCGTCCGGCTGAAGGCCTGATGGCCGCCCTTATTCGGCATATCAACCAAACCGGTAACCCGGTGATATCAATTGATCTCCCTTCCGGGATGTTCGCCGACAAGGCTAATGCAGCCGATGATGCCATCGTTGAAGCTACACATACACTTACTTTTCATGCACCAAAACTTTCCTTTTACTGTGCCGCTAATGAACGGTTCACCGGTACCTGGGAGGTGCTCGATATTGGTTTGCTGAAGGCAGGGGAGGAGGAGCTGGTCACCCACTTTTTTGTAACACAGGTGGAAGATATTCGATCGTTTTTGATGACACGGAAGCGGTTTGGATATAAGAACCAGTTCGGTCATGCCCTCATGTGTGCCGGAAGTGCCGGTATGGGAGGTGCAGCTTTGCTATCTGTGAAAGCTTGCCTGCGCAGCGGGGCCGGACTTGTTACTGTCTGTGTTCCGGGTTCACTTGAAGTTCCGATGCTGTTGTTTAATCCGGAAGCCATTTGCATCAGCGATTCGTATCCCGACCATCTGGTTACCCCGGTTTCTATAGAGAAATATAATGCCATTGGCATCGGACCAGGCATCGGGCAGTCAGCGGAAACCGCGCAATGGCTGCGTGAAATGATCCCGGCATCGAATGTGCCTTTGGTGCTGGATGCCGATGCATTGAATATTCTTTCACATCATACCGAATGGCTACATCAACTTCCCAAAGGAAGTATACTTACCCCACATGTGGGCGAGTTTGATCGCTTATTCGGTCGTCAGCCCGATGAAATTACCCGCTTTGGAATCCTGCGCACAAAAGCCGTTGAGCTCCGGGTTGTTATTGTTCTGAAAAGTGCATATACCGCCATCGCATTGCCCGATGGCTCGCTGCATTTGAATTCAACCGGCAATGCAGGAATGGCAAAAGGAGGAAGCGGCGATGTACTTACCGGACTGATCACCGGATTATTGGCCCGGGGGTATACAGCTTCACAAGCCGCCTTGCTGGGCGTATACTGGCATGGAATGGCCGGAGATGCAGCAGCGCACAAACACAGCATGGAATCAATGACTCCGGCCGACATCATTGATTGTTTCTCCGATGCATGGAACAAGCTATCTGAAGTATCGCTTTAGTTTTTTGGAGCACTCTTTTATATTCTTAAAATCCAGTCGTTTAGCGGTTTATAAACAATATTATTCCCGGCTGTTCCAATCCAAAAAAAAGTCTAACTTTGCGCCCGGTTTTTAATAACGAAAAGTATATTTTAATATGACACAAGCCGCTGAAAGCAAAAGCACACAAGGTATTGACCTTTTCAACCAGATTTCCATGTTCGATCATGAAGAAATGGTTTTCTGTAACGACAATGCCACCGGTTTAAAAGCAATCATTTGCGTTCATAATACAGTTCTTGGCCCGGGGTTGGGCGGTACCCGTTTCTATAATTATACCAACGACCAGGATGCCATCACCGATGTACTTCGTCTGGCCCGCGGTATGAGCTATAAATCATCGATCGCCGGGTTGAACCTGGGGGGAGCTAAAGCCGTGATCATTGGTGATCCGAATAAACTTCGTTCTGAAGCCTTCTTTCGGAAATTCGGCCGTTTTATTGAAAACCTGAACGGAAAATATATTACTGCAGAAGATGTGGGTACTACCATTAAAGATATGGAATACATCCGCATGGAAACCGAGCATGTAGTAGGATTAAGCGAACTCAACGGTGGGGGAGGTGACCCAAGTCCGGTTACCGCCTACGGTGTATATATGGGTATGAAGGCTTCTGCCAAAGCCGTTTACGGAAGCGATTCCCTGGCCGGCAAGAAAATTTCAGTTCAGGGTATTGGTAAAGTAGGTGAACATCTTGTTGAGCATCTTACCAAAGAAGGTGCCAAGGTATTTATCACCGACGTGAATCAGGAAGCCCTTTCACGGGTAAGCAAAGCACATAATGCCGAGATCGTAGCCAAAGATGATATCTTCGGGCTGGCTGTCGACATTTTTGCACCTTGTGCAATGGGTGCTGTTCTGAATACTGAAAACATCAATCAGTTGAAATGCGCCATTGTATGCGGAGCCGCTAATAACCAGCTTGCTGATGAAACGATTCATGGCCAGTTGCTGATGGATAAAAAGATAGGCTATGCACCTGATTTTCTGGTGAATTCAGGAGGAATTATTAACGTATACAGTGAGTTGAACGGATACAACCGTCAGATCGCCATCTCACAAACTGAGAACATATACAATCAAACCCTGGATATCTTCAAGAAATCAAAGGATGATAAAATAACCACGCATGAAGCGGCCCGTCAGATCGCTGAGAAACGAATCAGTGATTATGCAAAAGTAAAATCGACCTATTGATTTTACCCAGCCTTTTCCGGATTGAAACCTTACCGGTAAAATAAATTACCGGCTTAAATTTATAAAACGGTCGACCCGGTGTTCTGTGATCTCTGCTGAGATAGGGAAGAAGATTTTACAATGCTCAATAGACGTCTACACCGAATGTTGGTGCTGCACCGTGTGTATGCAGCCATACAACTCGAAAACTTCGATTCCGGTTTCCATTTGCGGCAACTGGAAGAGGAAATCGAACGATTACAATCTGTTTTTTATACGCTGGCTTCTGTCCCCCTCATGATAAGGCATTATGCGGAGGTGGAAACCATTCAGAAGCAAAACCGGTATGTAAAATCGGATGAAGAGAACCGCCTCGACAACATTCTTCAGAACGAAGTAATTAAAATACTGGAAACGCATTCCGGATTTCAGTTTAAGGTAAAAAAGAACAGATATTCTTGGGATAACTACCCGGATCTGGCCAGAAGTTTTTTTGAGAAGGTAAAAAGTTCTGTACCCTTTGAGCAATACATCAGTGCACCCAAAAAAGGATTTGGTGAAGACAAGCAGTTCCTCATCAACCTGTTCACCGAAATAAAAAATGCGCCGGCCGTTAATACCGATGAAGCAGTTGACGGGGAAACCAAAGAATGGATCGAGAACAATACGCTCCGGAATTTTTATGACGATATTCTGGAAGAGATAGCACCGAACTGGTACGAGATAAAAGTTCCGGTGAATGTTTCTCTCATTAAAATGTTTCAGGCCATTAAACCCGGCGATGACGCGTTCATGAATATTACCCGTGAGGAAGAAGAAGGGGAGGTGTCTTTGAGTGAACGTATCCTCAAATCGGTGTTGCTCCACATCGAAGAAATTGAAAAAGCGCTCTCCGGCATCCTTCAGAACTGGGACATAAGCCGTGTTTCAGTCGTCGACAGGGCCCTTATGTATATGGCATCTGCCGAAATATTATTTATGCCCGATATACCGGCCCGGGTAACGCTGAATGAATACCTTGAACTGGCCAAGAACTACTCATCGCCGGAAAGTAAAAGTTTCATCAACGGTATTCTCGACAAGGTGCTGAAAGAAAGCGGCAAGGCCTCCTGAAAATAAGCTGTATTACTGCAGCAACCGTTCCAGTTTCATCCCCCTCGATCCTTTGATAAGAATTGTTTTTCCGCTGCCTGTTGCGGTTCTGAAATAGTTTTCCAGCTTTTCATACGAATCAAATTGCTTTACATGTCGCTTTGTGACCTGTACAGCTGAAAATGCATTGCCGCAAAGCAGCACGCTTTCAAAGTCCATATCCTGTGCAAGCCAGGCCGTTTTCTGGTGTTCGGCAGCAGCCGAATCGCCCAGTTCGAACATGTCACCCAGAATGACAATTTTACCGGTAGCCTGCACTCTATCAAAATTATGGATGGCTTCCGACATACTGTCGGGGTTGGCATTGTATGCATCCAGCAAATAGCGGTTCCCGTCTTTCTCCAGCCACTGATAACGCATGTTTGAAGGTATATAGGCAGCGATCTGCCTGCCAATGATGTCGGTGTCAATGCCAAAATATTTCCCTACTGCAATGGCCGTAAGAATATTCTTGAAATTATAGGATCCACCAAGTGCTGAAGTATAGGTTTTCCCTTCCAGTTCAAAGGCAATATCAGGCGTATCATGCATCATGCGGGCATCGTGAAAATCGCCCGATACAAATTTGGGCAATGAATTGCACCCGTAATACGTTACATCGAGTTTTCCCGTATGCTTTATCACTTTTTCTTCGTGCACGCTGGCCAGCACTTTACCGCGGGTGCGGAAGAGATAATAGAACATCTCCGTTTTCCCTTTTTCAACGCCCGTTTCACCACCAAAGCCTTCCAGATGGGCTTTTCCGATATTTGTTATAATACCCATATTGGGTTCGGCAATCGTTACCAGTTCATCAATATCCCCTTTCTTATTGGCCCCCATTTCAATAATGGCATGTGTATGCTGGGGTGTAAGTTTTAAAAGGGTAAGCGGAACACCGATATGATTGTTGAGGTTACCTTCTGTGGCCAAGGTGTTGAATGACGCTTTCATCACCTGATGCATTAGCTCTTTGGTAGTGGTTTTGCCATTGCTTCCGGTAAGGGCAATAACCAGGGGATTCAGCATCCGGCGGTGATGACGGGCCAGTTCCTGCAAGGTGGCCAATACATTGTTTACCAGAATATACCGGTCGTTCAGCGCATATTCCCCTTCATCAACCACGGCAAAGGCAGCCCCTTTTCCAAGGGCTTCAGCAGCAAATAAATTCCCGTTGAACCGATCCCCCTTCAATGCAAAAAAAATAGAATCGGGCAGAATGCTACGGGTGTCGGTACTTATGAACGGGTGAGCCTGAAACAGGCTGTAAAGCGGGGCAATTGATTCCATAAAGTGATGCCACAAACTTACTAAAAACTATCGCTAAAGTATCATGTGCCGGCACGTGAGATTTGCTGGCAAAAACGGGCGTTTTTAACACCTTAAATGTTAGTATCTTTTTTGCCTGAAATAGTAGTAAAATGGCTATTTTCGAACGTTTTATAAGAAGCCTTAAAAAGGCTCCCGGCCCGGGAATAAATGACCGGCAAAAATCAACATTTTTTTACCATTAACAGGAAGTATGTCAGAAGATAAAATCATAAAGATCAACATTGAAGATGAAATGAAAACAGCCTACATCGATTATTCGATGTCGGTGATTGTTTCACGGGCCTTACCCGATGTACGCGACGGATTAAAACCGGTTCACCGCCGGGTACTTTACGGTATGTCGGAGCTGGGTATGGCTTCCAATAAGCCATATAAAAAATCGGCACGTATTGTTGGGGAAGTGCTGGGTAAATATCACCCACACGGCGACTCATCAGTATATGATACCATGGTACGTCTGGCCCAGGAGTGGAGTGTACGGTATCCGTTTGTCGACGGACAAGGAAACTTTGGAAGTATTGATGACGACCCACCGGCTGCGATGCGTTATACCGAGGTTCGTATGCGTCGTATTGCCGAAGAAATGCTGGTTGACCTGGAGAAGAATACGGTTGATTTTCGTCCGAACTTCGATGATAGTCTCACAGAACCTACTGTATTGCCTTCAAAGATCCCGAACCTGCTGGTAAACGGGGCCAGCGGTATTGCTGTAGGTATGGCCACCAATATGGCCCCCCATAATCTGAGTGAAGTATGCGACGGTATCATGGCGTATATCGACAACCGCGATATTACCATCGATGAGTTGATGAAACATATTAAAGCCCCGGATTTCCCAACCGGGGGGATCATCTTCGGATACGAAGGGGTGAAGAAAGGTTTCGAAACCGGCAAAGGCCGCGTGGTAATGCGTGCCAAGACCCATTTTGAGACGACTCCCAACGGAAAAGAGCAGATCATCATCAGTGAAGTCCCGTATCAGGTAAATCCGGCCAATCTCCTGCATAAGGTGGATCAGCTGGTTTCGGAAAAGGTGATCGATGGACTGGCCGCAGCCCGCGATGAAAGCGACCGCGATGGAATGCGTGTAGTGTTCGATTTGAAAAAAGATGCGATTCCGAATATCGTTCTGAACAAACTCTTTAAGTATACTGAGTTACAGTCTTCTTTCAGCATTAACAACATTGCATTGGTGCACGGGCGGCCCATGATGCTGAACCTGAAAGACCTTATTCATCACTGGGTGGAGCACCGTCATCAGGTGGTGATACGCCGCACCCAGTATGAACTTGATGAAGCACTGAAACGTGCCCATATCCTGGAAGGACTCATCATTGCCATCGACAACCTCGATGAAGTGATCCGGATCATTCGTGAGTCGAAATCGCCCGATGAGGCGAAGGACCAGTTGATGGCTCGCTTTCAGTTGAGTGAGATACAGTCCAAAGCGATCCTTGATATGCGTTTGCGCGTGCTTACCGGTTTGGAACGCGATAAACTCAAAGCCGAGTATGCGGAACTCATGAAGCAGATCGATTATTACAAGTCGGTACTTGCCGATGAAACGCTTCGTATGCAAATCATCAAGGATGAGCTTACCGACATTAAAACCCGCTTCGGTGATGCACGCCGCTCTCAAATTGAATACACAGCCGATGATCTCGATATTGAAGATCTGATCGCCGATGAGGCCGTAGTGATTACAATCTCACATCTGGGCTATGTGAAACGCACACCGGTTGCTGATTACCGCACACAGTCGAGGGGTGGTAAAGGCAGCAGGGGAGTGGCCAACCGTAATGAAGATTTTGTGGAGCATCTGTTTGTAGCCACTACGCACAATTACCTCCTGCTCTTTACCGAACAGGGACGGTGCTTCTGGTTAAAAGTATATGAAATTCCGGATGGCGATAAAACCAGCAAAGGACGCGCCATTCAGAATATGCTCAATATCCCTTCCGACGATACCATTAAAGCCTATCTGAACGTAAAAACGCTCACCAATGAAGACTATATCAAGACGCATTATGTGGTGATGTGTACCAAAAAAGGGATCATTAAGAAAACGTCACTCGAAGATTATTCCCGTCCGCGTTCCAATGGTATCAATGCCATCACCATTCGTGAAAATGATACCCTGATCGATGCCCGTCTGACTTCAGGTAACGATGAGATTATTATCGCCAAACGTTCCGGGAAAGCCATCCGTTTCAATGAATCATTGGTGCGTGACATGGGTCGTACCGCCAGTGGCGTTAAAGGGGTTACCCTCGAAAATGAGCATGACGAAGTGATCGGCATGATCGCGATAAAAGAAAAGACCGACAGCATTCTCGTAGTGAGTGAAAACGGGTATGGCAAACGCACCGACCTGGAAGATTACCGGATCACCGGCAGGGGAGGGAAAGGGGTAACAACCCTTAAGATCACAGATAAAACCGGTGAGCTCATCACAATTAAAAACGTAACCGATGCCGACGACCTCATGATCATGACCCGCAACGGTATCGCTATCCGGCTGGCCGTGAAAGAACTTCGTGTTATGGGACGTGCCACGCAAGGGGTACGCCTTATTAACCTGAGCGGAGAAGATGCCATCGCCTCCGTTACCCAGCTGGAATCGGCCGAAGATATTGAAGGCGATCTGGAAAACGGTAATGATACGGTTGTTAATGAATCCGAGATCATTGCCGATACCGATGCAACGCCGGCCCCCGAAACGCCGATTGAATAATAAAACCCTTTAATTGTTAATTTACCTAATACATCAAAATCCGGAACCCAATTTGAAACAACATAGAAAGTTAATTCTATTATAAACCTAACCAAGCAAATGAAATCATTAAAATTCCTTCCGCTGCTGATTACTGTGTTTATCTGCAATGTAATTGGCGCGCAAACCAGCAACGTGAATACTGCCCGTATTCGCCTGAACAATCAGGATGTAAAGGATGCAAAAAAATACATTGACCTGGCCGCTGAAAATGAAGAAACCAAGAACTCTTCAAAAATGTGGCTGACCCGCGGAGATGTTTACTATGCCATAGCCACAGCTCCCGACAGTACCAAAGAAGGACTTGTAATTCTGCTTCTCGACCGGGATGCCGCCTATAAAGCGCTTACATCGTATGTAAACTGCCTGAAGAACAATGAAGAGAAGTTTGTAAAAGATGCTGTAAAAGGTGGGGTAGGCGTTTCAGTGGTTGTTTACAATCAGGGAATTGCTGCTTATGAACAGAAAGATTTTGCAACCGCCCTGCGCGACATGGACCTTATTTTATCGTTCTACCCGTACGATAAAAAAAATGAACTCACCAAGGCAGGCCTTTCCGAGAACATGATTACCAAGGCCAGCGGACAAATCGCCTATGAGAAGAAAGATCTGGGACTGGTTAATAAATACCTGGGCAAACTGGCTGAAAAAAGCTTCCTTGATCCGGATATTTATATTCTGTTAAGTAAAGCGTATCAGGAACAAGGCGATACTGCTACGGCTATTAAATATGTGGGTCAGGGACGTGAATTGATTCCGGAAAATGAAAATCTGATCAACGAGGAATTGTTTCTGTATTCAAAAACCAATCAGGGAGATAAACTCGTAGCTAAGCTTACCAAGGTTATTGATGGCGATCCTACCAATGCGAAATATTATTATTACCGTGCAGCTACTTATGAAGGATTGTACAAACAAGATACAACCAAAGAAGATTATCTGGCAAAAGCTGAACAGGATTATAAGAAAACCATAGAACTGGATCCTAACGATTTTGATGCAAATTTCGCCCTGGGAATTTTTTATTACAACCAGGCCGTGCCGGTAATTAATCAGCGAGAGATGACCGACAATGTAAAACAGAAAAAGAAATTTGATGAATTAAATGCCAAAGCTACTGATCTGTTAAACAAATCTATTAAGTACTATGAAGCAGCCATTGCATTGAATGATAAAGATGTTGACCTGCTTGATTACACCAAACGTTGTTATGCGCAGTTGGGAAATGAAGCCAAGGTGATTGAACTGGGGAAGAAGATCAAAGCGCTGAAAGGCAACTAAAAATATATAAAGGAGAAGCCGGATTGAAGCCATTATCCGGCTTTTTCTTTCAAATATATATTTAACATAATATAAATTATGAGACAATTGTATATTTTCAATAATGCCATGTAATACCCGGTTTTATTAGCGTCTTGGCTTGTGTGAATGAAAACTTCTCTTGGGATTCCGAGGCTTTACATCGCGATGCACTTTTGCCTCCGGTTGCCATAGCGGTGCATGACCCATACCTTCCGGTAATTTCAGTTTTACGATCTCGTAACCGATCATATTTTCAATATTGTAAAAATACATCTGGTCCTTGTCGCTAATAAAAGTGATGGCTGTTCCGGTTGATGCTGCACGTGCCGTTCGGCCAATACGATGAATATAATCTTCCGGGTCACGTGGCGAATTATAGTTCACCACCAGATCGATACCATCCACATCAATACCCCGTGATAGAATATCGGTACCGATAAGAACCTGAATATGTTTGTTTTTAAACTCACGCATCAGATGTTCCCGTTCAGGCTGTTCCAGGTCCGAGTGAAATGCCTTGGCCTGAATTCCCTCCCGGCGTAATTCATTGTCGAGATTTTTCACATCGTCTTTGGTGGATGCAAAAATGATCACGCTTGAAGGGGTCAGCGTTTTTAAAATATGCTTTATCAAACGTACCTTCTGATTATCAAAAACCATATAGGCTTGTTGTAAAATACCTTCAGCCGGTTTTGAAACAGCTATGTTTATTTGTTCAGGCTCTCTTAAAATACGTTGTGCCAGTTGGCGGATCTTTGGAGGCATGGTAGCCGAAAACAATAACGTCTGGCGGTTGGCCGGCAGGTATTTAATAATACGCAAAATATCTTCATAAAAGCCCATATCGAGCATACGGTCGGCTTCATCAAGAATCAAATGCTCCAGATGATCCAGAATCATTTTTCCTGATTGCAACTGCGCGATTAACCGGCCCGGTGTTGCGATGATGATATCGGCACCTTGTTCAAGGGCCTTCTTCTGGGCGTCCCAGGTCTGACCGTCTCCCCCACCGTACACCGGCAATGAGCTGATTCCTGTAAAATACGCAAGGCCCTCTACCTGTTGGTCGATTTGCTGCGCCAGTTCCCTGGTGGGTGCAATGATCAGCGTATTCAAATGCCGTTGTTTATCGTGCAGTATATTATGCAGAATCGGCAATAAATAAGCCGCCGTTTTCCCGGTACCTGTTTGGGCGCAGGCAATCAGGTCTTTACGGCGCATGATCACCGGAATTGCTTCCGCCTGTATAGGCGTAGGCTCTTTGTAACCCATTGCGTTCAGGCCCTCATTTACGGTGCTGTCGAAGCCAAAGTCGAGAAAATTCAAGTATTCGGTATTGTATTTTATTGTTAATAAACCAGGCGTTCGTTTGGTTTTTCATGTACGAACAAAAAAGCCTGACTGCACTTACAATCAGGCTCTGACATTTTCATAATACAGGTATTATGATTCGAGGAATTTTACTTCATTGGGTGATTTTACGAGAACCACCTTGGTAGCCACTTTGCGGGAAGTGATCTTATTTTTTGCTACCACTTTATTTTTGCGGTCTTTACGTTTTAAACGGGTCGTTGCCATATTTCCTGAATTTAAAAATTTTGGCAAATATAGTGAAAAAACCCTGAAATCAATGGGTAAGAAATACTTCATCGGCCTCCTTCAGTATTTCAGGCAATAAATCGTGTCTGAATTGTGAAAGGTGTTCTCTGAAAAAGGCTATCAGGTTTTCAGTAGGCATATTGCCGGTAAGGTCATCGGCCGCCATGGGGCATCCGCCGTATCCTTTGATGGCACCGTCGAAACGACGGCATCCGCTGGCATAGGCTGCTTCAATTTTGGGCTGCCAGTTGTACGGAACTGTATGTAAATGGGCCCCGAATTCAATATGCGGGAAGGCGGGAATGAGCCCGGAAAACAGATAGGAGAGTGATGCCGTATCGGCAATACCGATGGTGTCAGACAAGGAAATGATCGGGATGCCTATACCTGCCAGTTTTTCGGCCCATGAAGCCGCTATATCTACATTCCAAGGGTCTCCGTACGGGTTACCGAATCCCATACTGATATACACAACCGGGATCTTTTGATGTTTATCGCACTGCTCCTTTAGGTATTTCACCTGCTCAACCGCTTCCGCGATCGAAGCATTCGTGTTGCGTTGCTGAAAGGTTTCGCTGATGGAAAAGGGATAGCCCAGATAGGTTACACCGGAAAATTTCACTGCCTCATCAATGCCCCGTCGGTTGGCTACGATCACCAGCAGTTTTGATACTGATCCGGAAGTATCAATTGCATTCAATACGTCGGCTGTATCCTTTAACTGAGGAATGGCTGCCGGCGATACAAAACTTCCGATATCAATTGTGTCGAAACCTGCTTTTAGCAGGATATTCAGGTATTTTATTTTTACATTTGTAGGGATGAACGTTTTTATCCCCTGCATGGCATCACGCGGACATTCAATAAGCTTTATGTGAGGTAACATTTGTTTATGTGAAATTCCTTATTTTCGAAATCTTTAATTTTTTTACCGACACAATATTCAACAATTAATCTCAGAAAAATCAACTAAAAGTTTACTGATTTGTTTATGGAAATGAATGACACTACTGATTCAACCATGCAGGAAATAACCCCTCCTGCTGCGCTTGAAACCTCTTCCGGCAATGCTGCTACCGAACAGGAAACCGTAACCTCTGCCCTGCCCGATGTGGAAACGGCCGAAGAACCGGAGCACGACATTGAGATCGAAGTGAGCGCGTATCACTATGAAAACCTCAGCAAAGAGGAATTATACAATACAGCTGCTGAAGCTGTTAAATCGGATAATCTGAGGGAGGCTTCGGATAAACTGAAGGCCATCCGTCAGCAATACGAGAACCTGTGTCGTGAAGAAAGACAAAAGGCTCATGCCGCCTTTATTGAAGCGGAAGGTGAGAGTGATGGTGAAAAAGTAGAATTTCAGATGCCGGTTGACCCGCTTCGTGAAAAATTCTTTCAACTATTCGATGCCCTGAAAAAGCGCAAAGAAGAACACCGCCAGCAGATCGAAAAACAAAAACTGGAAAATCTGCAGGCAAAAAAAGTAATCATTGAGAAACTAAAGGCCCTGGTTGACGGGGAAGAAAGCAATGAGAGCCTCGATCAGCTAAAGAACCTGCAAAATGAATGGAAGAAGATTAAAACCATTCCTCAGGAACATGCCGAGAATCTCTGGCAATCCTATAACTTTCTTATCGACCGGTTCTACGACAACCGCAGCAAATTTTACGAGCTGAAAGAACTGGACCGGAATAAAAACCTGGAAGCTAAAATTGAATTATGCCGATTGGTGGGTGAATTGCAGCAGGAGTCGAACATGCGGCAATGCATGACCTTGTTGAATAAATACCATGAAGACTGGAAGAATATTGGCCCTGTGCCAAAGGATTTCAGTGAAGACCTGTGGCAACGGTTCAAGCTCGCCAGCGATCAGGTGCATGAACGCTACAAGAAATTCCGTGCAGATCAGGATGCGGTGCAGACCGAAAACCTTCAAAAGAAACGTGAAATTTTCAGTAAGGCACAGGAACTGGCTGCCAAGCCCATTGAGAAAGGAAAAGAATGGAACGATCGTGCCCGCGAATATGAAGCATTGCTTAATGAATGGAGAAGTGTGGGCATGGTTCCGCGTGAATACAATAACCTATGGGAGCAATTCCGGGGCATTATTGATGAATTTTACAAACAGAAAAACAATCATTTCAAGGAGCTGAATAAGGTGCGGATGGAAAATTACCGTAAGAAAGAAGCTCTTTGTATTAAAGCCGAAGCACTGAAGGAAAGCACTGAGTGGGGTAAAACCAGCAAGGAACTGATTCGCCTTCAGGATGAATGGAAGGCCGTGGGCCCGGTTCCTGATAAATACAATGAACCCATCTGGAAACGCTTCCGCGCCGCATGTGATGCATTTTTCAATGCGAAAAATGAAAAATTTGCCGTTCAGAAAAGTGAATACGCAACCAATCTGGAGAAAAAAACAGCCATCTGTGATAAACTGGAAAGCCTGATTACCTCTGAAGATTATGCGTCACTGATGAATGAAGTAAAGGCCCAGCAGGAAGCATGGAATGCGACCGGATTTGTAGCGCCGAATGTTAAGGATGAATTGTACAAACGTTACAATACCGTTCTCGACAAACTATATGACCGGCTTCGTAAGCACAGCAGTGAATTTGAACAGGCCCAGTCGAAACAGCGTTTTGAATTCCTGGCCTCTCAGCAGGACGGCAAGTTTAAACTGCAAAGTGAAGCCCGTCGTCTGCAGGAACGTATTCATACCCTTCAGGAAAATATTGATACGCTTCAGAACAATATCGGATTCTTTGCCCACAGTAAAAATGCCGATTCGTTGCGAAAGAAAGTAGAAGAAGATGTTTCCGGTTATCAGAAGCAAATTAAAAAACTCAAGGAACAATTGCAGGTACTGAGGGGTTTGCAGAACGCAACCGGAGGCAGCAAGTAATTCCAATACAAAGTTAAACAGGAATGGCCGGTGCTATGCATCGGCCTTTTTTATACATAGCACATGGTAGTTGATTTTTTAAAATACCTTTATCACTCACACAATCTTCATGGCGTGCATTCACCGTTTGTATACACGCTGAACGAAAAGGTATTGAACAACTGTTCCGAACCTCCCGGCATGTCAGCCATCAGGGAGTACCGGCACTTTCTTTCACGTTGCCAGGAAACCATTCAGGTAGATGACCCGG
>JBGAVF010000345.1:0-2269 GCA_044228315.1 Bacteroidia bacterium
TTACCTGCAACGCAATAAACTCAAAGTTGGCATCCTCTCTAGAGGTACTGCCTGGCTCGATACCGGAACCTTTGCCTCACTGATGCAAGCCGGACAATTTGTGCAGGTGATCGAAGAGCGGCAGGGACTTAAAATCGGATGTATTGAAGAGATCGCATACCGCAAAGGATTTATCACAAAAGAACAGCTGGCCAAACTGGCCGCTCCCCTCACCAAAAGCGGATATGGCAATTACCTGCTCAACCTAATTAAATACTGACAGATTGAGGATTTTTGTTAATTTTGCACGCTAAATTTCGAGACGAAATGCGTAAATTTTTTATTGTTGTTTTTCTGTTGGGTTGCTTTTCCATTCCGGCTTACACACAGGTGGAAGAAGGTACTGCTACGGGAGAGGAGACCAATACTGAAAATGTAAAAGAAGACATCCGGAAAAACATCCTCGATTCACTGGATAAGATCAAGAAAAAGGCTGAAAAGGAGAATAAAAAAGAAGTTACCAAGAAAACGGATTCTGAAAACGACAGCGTTGATACCAAATCAACGAAAGAAAAAGAACCGGTTACCCGCTCGAAAGCCACTGAAACAGCCAACCACGATACCGATAGTTTACACTATTACCGCAACGCATACCGTGAAGCCACCACACCCAAATACCCGCCGGGTGTGATCTATGGGCAGGATTTCTTCCGTAACGGTGATTTTAAATTCTTTCAGAAAGCAGAAGATGCCCGGGTTCCGGAGAACTACACCATCGGGCCGGGCGACGAAATCGGCATTCAGGTGTATGGCTTCAGCGATTTTAAAGGCACCTTCAAGGTAGGGGCCGATGGCGCCATTTATGCCAAAGACCTGGGGAAAATATTTCTGAAAGGCCTTACGTTTGAGCAGGCCAAACGCGTGATACGACAGCAACTCGGCGCCACGTACAACACCGAAAACTCCGGTGTGGAAGTAACCCTGAATTATTCACGTACCATCCTGGTGCATATCAGCGGAGAAGTTTTCAAGCCCGGTTCCTATGTAATTCCCGCCATCAACTCTGCCTTCAATGCGCTGGTAGCCGTGGGCGGCCCAACCGATATTGGTTCGGTACGTAACATCTACATTAAGCGTGACGGAAAGATCGTGGATACGGTGGATGCCTACGACATTCTTTTTAATCCGGCCAAATCGAGAGAGATCTTTCTGCAAAGCAACGACTACATCATTGTGCCGGTGGCCAATAAAACCGTTCGTATTGAAGGTACCATTCGCAAACCCAATTTGTATGAGCTGAAAGCGTATGAGAATCTGAACGACCTGATATTCTATGGCGGAGGCCTGATGAACAATACCTATACCAAGTCCATACTGGTAAAGCGCATTTCCGGTGACAAGATCATCGACATTTCCGTGAACTACGATAGCCTGCATGCAAAAGGAAAAGATTTCATCTTGCAATCGGGAGATATCGTTACCATCCGTCAGTATACTACTACACAGTATAACCTCATTACCATTAACGGGGCCGTGGTGGTGCCCGGTGAATACGAATGGAAAGCCAACACACACGTTTCCGATCTGATAAAAACAGCCGGCGGTTTGCTGGTAAATGCCTACCTGCCGAAAGCGTATGTGCTTCGCTCGAACCCGAACTTAACGGTGACCTATATTCCCTTTAATGTGCAGAATGCACTGGCCGATGAACGCAGCATCGACAACCTGCTGGTAGAGAAAAAGGATATTATTTACATCAGTAACCTTACTGACTTTTACGATCCGTACAATGTTACCATTGCCGGAGAGGTGCGGAAACCCGGAACGTTTTCTATGGGCAACCGACTGCGCCTTAGCGACGTGGTGTTTATGGCCGGCGGGCTCAAAGCCGAAGCCTTTATGGACAAAGCGGTGATCATACGAACCAACGACGACCTTTCTAAAACCACGATAGCCGTTAATCTGAAAAATGCACTGGCCGATACCAGTTGTGCCGATAATATTTTTCTGTACAAGAAAGATGTGATCACCATCTTCAATTTCGCCTCTTTTCTTGAAACATACAACTTTACCATTCAGGGACCGGTGCGCAAACCGGGTGTATTTGAATACGCAAGCAATACACGGATATCCGATCTGATCTTACTTGCCGGCGGACTAAAGAATGATGAATACGTAAAAGAGCTGGTACAGGTGACACGGGTGAATCCGGAAGACTTCTCGCTATCGTATGAGCGGTTCAACCTGGAAAACATACTGAACAATCCTTCTTCAGAAGACAATATCATAC
>JBGAVF010000023.1:0-18780 GCA_044228315.1 Bacteroidia bacterium
TATGATGACGGCCTGCATCACGACGGAGATGCGGGTGACCATATCTTTGGCAACATACTTCTTCCTCACCTGCTCAGCGATTCACTGTATTTTTCCTACCGGGCTGTTTCCCTCACGCAGCAAACCACCCGTTACCCTTCGGTCGATTCCCTGCACTGGAACATTGGGCAGCGCAGCCGCATCCGGTTGCGCATCAATGAGCTGATGGCGAAGAACACAAGTACCAGGGCCGATGAATACAAGGAGTTCGACGACTGGCTGGAATTGTATAATGCCGATTCCATCACTCTTTCCATTGGCAATTACTACCTTTCGAATAATGTGGCCGATCCGGTGAAATTCCGTTTACCTGCGGTAAGTATGCCTCCCGGTGCGTTCCGCTTGTTCTGGTGCGACAACCAGAAATCCCAGGGTCCGTTTCACACCAATTTTAAACTCACTGCCGCCGGTGAATGGGTAGGGTTGTTCGATGATAAAGGATTGCTGATGGATAGCATACGTTTTGTTAATATGCCCGACGACAGTTGTCTGGGACGCTTACCCGACGGAACCGGTATTTTCACGATGCTGAAAAACCGTACCCCGGGATACAGCAATGCCTTATGGGATGTGGGGATGACGGGCGCAAAACATATCGGAATTGCCTCTATGTATCCCAACCCGGCTAATACCGAGTTGTTTATTCGATATGAAAATTTTGAAGCCCCGTATACCCTGTTCGATATTACCGGAAACGGGGTTGCCTCAGGACCATTGGTAAACGGATTGAACCGTATAGAAACCGGTGCACTGCATAACGGGATTTATCTGCTGCGCATCAGCAACCAGGTTGGGCTGCGAGTAATTGTTCAGCATGAATAACAGGTAACCTGCATCAGAAACAAAATCCGATACAAAGTCCGAGACGGTAGGTGGCCGATTTGCCTTTGTAGTCGATGCTGGCGTTGGAATTATTGAAGCTTGCTGTAGCCGTTCCGTATTTCATATTGTTCTGAATGAAATCGGTAACGCCCTGCTTTTCCACACCGGTATAGTCGCCGTTGGCGGTAAGCGTGGCGGTGGATGAACCAAACTGCACACCCCCGAACCAGAAGTCGATCACAATATGACGAAGCAATACTTTCTGGTATCCAACCATTACCCCGGGATTGAATCCGTTGAGATGGCCGGTAAAAAGAATAGACTTCTCCACGTTGTTACTGTCTTTATAAAGAAACTTTGCATTTATATTGGAACGGGAAAGGCGAAGGTAAGGCGCGAGATAAAAACCATTCGGCGACCCCTTGCGGCTGATATACACGCGTACTTCGGGCGTGAGGTATAAACTCTGGGTCGTATATAATTCCTTCAGGTTCATATTGCTTCGGATCTTGTCGAGAAGAATATTCTGTTTCGAATCCATCACCCGGTCGATATAGGTACCGAGGCTGAGACCATTGGAATAACCGGCTTGTACACACCAGGAAAAATTGCGTAAGAACGGATGTTCATATTGTGCGGAATACACATGAAAAAGCAGGGGAGGAACATTCAGTTTCAATACATGCTTGGGGCGATTGAAGGCCTGAGAGGAGAGAGAAACGAGAGCTGCAAAAAGCAGGAACAGTATCTTTTTCATTCGGAAACGGAGTTATATATGAATTAAAAGCGGTATCCCAGACAAAGGCCTGAACGAATACCCAATCCGGGCATGCTGAATTGTAGTGAGGCTTTGGAATTATTCATCGTGGCATTTACATTATGGAAGAATGTGCCGGTGAGGTTTAGGTTGATGTCATTAATATATTGCGGTTTATCAACAGTACTGAAATCACCATCGGCCTCCATCTTCACTTTATTGGATCCTACATTTAAGCCTACGATCCACCAGTCGAGTGTGAGATTCTCGCCCAGGAACCACTGGTATCCCACCTGCGCACCAAAGCTGGTAAAGGAATACGATCCTTTGTATTGATATTTCATAATGGGAGAGGAGGCGTTATCCCGATGATCGACATTGGCGGATACACCAAGATTTAAGTAACGAAAATAAGCACCGATATAAAATCCTTTGTTGGCATTGCCGGCCGGATAAAAACGGAACTCCGGTGTCACCTGAAATCCCCCGTTGAACTGAGCCGAGGTTACAGCGGTGTACTTTCCGCTAGCATTTAGTGTATCCATGCTTTTCAGCATATTCATTAGCGTGGAAGGTACGCTTCGTGAAAGGGTGTAACCTCCCTGAAGCAAAACACTCATCTTCGGCCCTAAAACCCGTTCGTACTGAAATGAAAACGTACGAAACACAAGCGGAGAGAAGTTGAATTTAATGGTGTTCATTTTGTCCTGAGCACGGGCGCTGATAAGGCTGCTCAGGATCATTACAACAAGGAAGAATCTTTTCATGGATTAGATTTGTTTAGTATGCTTAATTCTTCAAATATATAATTTGAAAATGAAATTACCGACCGGAAAGGGCTGTTTCGTAAACTCATAGCTCGGGAACTGGCCAGCACCAGCGGAAGGCCGGTGATGGCACGTAAAGCCTGTTCTGTTTCAACGATCAGCATCACCAGCTCAATACTGCTGAGGCATCCGTTCTCGGCATATAATAAAATATCCTCTGTTTCAGAGTTTGCGGCATCGGGATGTACCGTAAGTAATTTCTCCCGCACCAGTTTCTGTATGGACCCGGTATCAGGAATGGATGGCATGGGTTACCGTTTCGTTGATGATGCTGCAAATGAGCTGAAGCTGTTCGGGCCGGAGCTGGCTGCCTGAGGGCAGGCAAAGTCCGCCTTCAAAAAGGGATGCAGCAGTGCCGTTGAGAAACCGGTTGTATTTTACGTACGCCGGCTGCAGGTGCAGGGGCTTCCATAAAAACCGGCTTTCAATATTCTGTTCAAGAAGGGCTTTGTATATCACCGGTGCCAGGTCTTTCCCGAAATAAAAGGTGCTGAGCCAGCGGTTGCTGAAGGCGTTGATGAGTTCCTGCTGCGTAGTGGGTGCCGGATTGATTTGTTCCTTGAATGCGGTGGAATAGAAACGGAAATTTTCACGTCGTTGCTGTACCCGGGTATCGGCCACCTGCAGCTGGGCCCGGCCTATACCGGCCAGTATATTGCTCATGCGGTAATTGTATCCTACCGCTTCATGATGATAGTAGGGAAGATTTTCCTTGGCCTGGTTGCTCAGGTATTTGGCACGTTCCACATATTCTTTATGTGCCGATACCAGCACGCCCCCGCCGGAGGTGGTGATGATCTTATTTCCGTTGAATGAGATGACACCGATATCGCCCAGTGTGCCGAGCTTTTTATCCTTATAGCTCGATCCCAGGGCATCGGCAGCATCTTCAATCACCAGGATATCGAACTCCCGGCATATGGAAATGATCTCGGTAACCTTGGCCGGTATGCCGTAGCTGTGTACCAGGATCAGGGCTTTGGGTTTTTGTTCTTTGCGTATCAGTTCTTCAATGGCGGTGCGCAGCATCACCGGGTCCATGTTCCAGGTATCGGCTTCCGAGTCGATGAATACCGGAAGAGCTCCCCGGTAAAGTACGGGATTCACGCAGGCAGCGAAGGAAAAGGTGGGTACAAGCACCACATCGTTACGGCCTACATCCAGTATATCGAGGGCCAGATGAATGCCGGCTGTGGCCGAAGCCACGAGGCAGGCATAGGGTATGTCGAGATATTCCTCCAGCTCTTTTTCAAAGGCATCGATATTATTTCCATAGGGCGACACCCAGTTGCTGCTGAGGGCCTCGTCGATAAAATTCTTTTCGAAGCCGGTAAGGTGTGGGGGCGATAAATAAATGGAATACAAGGGTGGCCTTTATTAGTTCTTGGTATAATATTTCATGGCAGTGGGCATATACGCTTCTATATCACGGATCCGCTTTTCATCGGTTGGGTGCGTGCTGAGGAAGAACGGAGGTTTGGCTCCGCCCAGGGAGGCCATGCGTTTCCAGAAAGGGAGTGCTTCGTGGGGGTCGTAACCGGCCAGTGCCATAAATACCAGTCCCAGCTTGTCGGCTTCCGATTCATGATTGCGCGAGAAGGCCAGCTCTCCCAATTGTGAACTCACCCCGTAAGCTGTGTTGAAGATCATTTGGGTGGTATCGGATTTCGACGACATCGCCACACCCAGTGCCACCCCTCCGGCATAAATGGCAAGGCTCTGGCTCATGCGTTCGTTGCCATGGCGTGCAATAGCATGCGCGATCTCGTGCCCCATCACCACCGCAAGGGCGTTCTCGTTTTGAGTAACGGGCAGCAGTCCGGTATACACCACCACCTTGCCTCCGGGCATGCACCAGGCATTCACGGTTTTGTCATCGACGAGGTTAAACTCCCAGTTGTAACCGGCTACCCGGTTGGCATATTTATTTTTGGTGAGATAGCTGGTTACAGCGGCTGAAATACGCTGTCCCACACGTTTCACCATGGCCGAGTTGGTGGCATCGGCTGATAGTTTGTTGGTATTTAAAAATTCCTTGTACTGAGTAAGGGCCATGCCGGTAAGTTCACTTTCGGGCAGCAGGTTGAGCTGCTTGCGTCCGGTGATGGGTACTTTGGCACAGGAAATAACAAGGGCAAGGGCTAAAACGGCAAGGGCATATTTTTTCATTACAGTCATTTTTACAGAGGGAAGTATTTAGTTCTTCTCTTCAATTTTCGCACTCAGCTTTTCCTCGAGAAGGGCTTCGCATTGTTTTTTCATTTCACGCAGGGAACCCTGACTTACTTCGCATTTCCCGGTGAAATGTACCAGGTTGGCGCATTGTTCAGCCTGGGTTACCTGATGCCGGCAAATTTTCACCAGGCAGGCAATAACATGGTCAAAGGTGTTCACATCATCGTTGTAAAGAATGATCTGGTATTCCTTTTCAATATCCGTAAGGATATCGGTTTCTTCTTCAAGTTCGGTGTGATGCATACCGGTATGTACTTAGTTTTGAAACGGGTTTCTCCGGCTCGGCTTTCGGTGCTTCTTCAGTATGTTGGCTTTGCTCTCATTGCCCTCGAGCAGTCGGGAGATGTTTTTCCGATGGGTGAGTATTACCATTAACGCAATACAGATACCAAATAGTATAAGCCATTTCTCATGATTCTGAAACAGGAAGATGATGGAAATGGGAAGCATTACGGCTGCCAGCATGCTGCTGAGCGATACATAGCGTGTGGTGAACAGGGTAAACATAAAGATGATGACACATACCATAGCCGCGGGCAGGTGTATGGCCAGTATCATTCCGAACAGGGTTGCTACCCCTTTCCCGCCCCGGAAGCCAATGTACACCGGGAATACGTGTCCAATCACAGCCAGCAGGCCAAACAGGAGCTGCAGGTTTACAAACCGCACCTCCCCGTAAAAGTAATCGCCTATAAAAAAGGCAAAGTTGGCGGCGGTGAATCCTTTAAAGATATCAATGAGCATTACGATGATGCCGTATTTTTTGCCAAGTACCCGGAAGGTGTTGGTAGCTCCTGCATTACCACTGCCATGCTCGCGGATGTCGATGCCAAAAAAGCCACGGCTTACAAGCACTGCTGTGGGGATTGCTCCCAGCAGATAAGCCAGCATTCCAAAACCAAGAATTTTCGTCAGTTCAGTAATTTCCAATGCAACGATCCTTTTTAATTTTTAAGGGAAGCAAAAATACTAAATTACAGGAAAACAGGCAAGTAACCCCCTTGCCGGGAAGGTCGCCTCGCATCAGGGGCCTGTTCGCTCCTTACTGAAAATATCTTACAAAAGAATCATGCCGGTTACCTGCATCCGGGGCTCTTATGCAGGAGGCCGGGTCGTATATTTTGCCCGCTATATGAATCGGGTTGCCGGGTAGGTAAGGAGTATTCGGTTCATCCTTTTAACAATTAATCACCCCTTATGAAACATCCGTTCAGCAATCCTGCTCAGAAGTGCCGATGGCTATGCAGGCTCCACATGTCTCGCTCCAGTAGGTGAGGGCCGGACATTTAAACATGGGTTCAGCCGTTTCATTTCCTTCACCCCCACCGGTAAGTTCTGTTTCTTCCTCTGTACTCAGTACGGTGAATTCATGCGATGACTTTAACGCATCCAGCGTTGGTTTTGGGTTTTCATTTGTTTTTGTCATACAAGCGGGTATTTACGATTCATGGTCACACCGGTTACACATCACCTCTCTGCTTCTTCAAAGATAATCCGGCTCATGAGAACCCGGGTATCATATTTCAGGCATGCTGTATCAGGAATCACGCAGATTCAATGGTGTTTGTGAAACGGGAAGCATAAAAAAAGTCCTGCAGAATTTCTGAGGACCTTCAATTGGAATTTCACCGGGATTTATCCTCCGTGCTGCAACGGCCTACCACCCGAACACAACGATGGCAATCGCTATCCCATGTTCTACCAGGAGGGCATGGGTTGGGAGGGTAATTTTGAATAGAACCACCGGCCACCTCTTTTTCCTCCTTCTCACTAAGCGTGTTAAATTCAGGTGAGTTTTTTAATTCATTCAGGGTGTTTTGTTTCTTATCTGACATACAGGTAAATAATTTATACGGCCTCTTGTTCCTTCAGCCATTGGAGTGCTGTTGCAGGTTTTTTTGTTTCAAAGGTATATGCAGTGCTACAGTTGCCAAATCAAAATTCCGTCAAAAATGATAATAAATCGGGCATGAGAGACTTCCGTAAATACAGCGATTTTAACCTATGGGAGGAGGATTTTATCTCATAACGTTTTCATCATCAGCAAGAAATGACATAACTACCGCTCCGTTACACGCAGTATTTCCTTAACGGAGTAATCCTCGGGCACACGGATGCCGTTCAGATAAAATGCAGGGGTGTGACTTATTCCGGCTTGCACGCACCAATTGTGCATGGCTTCCAGTTTGGGTCCCTGTGCATCCAGTTCAGCCGGTGTTTTTGGATAACGGGTCGCGAGTGCTTCATAGTCGTTCTTGCTAAACCATTCATGCAGGGCCGCTTCCAGTAATTTTGGATCCCCGCTTTGCGCTATGGCCATGATATGCTTTACGGCACGGGCGGTTTTTTTATCGCTCCGGTTACGCGTAGGGAACAGCATACGAACGTTCAGATCCTGGTATGCAGGCATCAGTGTTTCCAGTTCGGCATGTGCTTCGGCACAATGCTTACAATACGGGTTGCTTACAAACGTGAGGGTTGTGTTACCTTCCGCATTCCCGTAAACGAATCCAAGAGCCTCCGATCCTTGCGGAATTGGCGGTTGCTTTTGCATGCGAACTGAAAAATAATCCGGGTTGTTTTTTATACGGTAATAAGCCGGTTTATAATGACGGGCTTCAATGGCCCGGCTGAATGCCGGACGCAAGGCAAACCATGCCAGCATGGGGAGCAGCAGGCAACCCAATCCAAATAAGATGCTTTCAGGCAACAGCTCCGGCACCCGCAACGCAGGGCGAAACAGAAGCATGTAACATATAAACTCACCGGCAAGTATGGCCTGGGTAGTAAGGCATAATTTACACCATTGCTTTACCACACGCCACTGGTAATATACGCTGAATAAAATAAAAGGCGCCGCACAGGCACTGAATAACGAAAGCCATAAAAAACGTTCTTCAAATGCGATACCCGGAAGCAAAAGGATCAACGTGGTGCCACCGAAAAAGAAGAAACCAATTTCAGCCCAGCTCATACCGAAAATTTTAGCAGCGGCACTGTTCAGCACCGCATCACAATGGGAGGGTGCATCATCATCACTTTCGCATATTTTTCGTACCAGGGCATTGTTGCGGTCCACTTCATACAGCAGCAGAATAATGGTCACCACACATCCGGCTGTTTTTAATAAGAACGGAAGAATAAAACGGAGCGTTGTGGCTACCTCACGGTTTGCATACAACAGGGTGAAAAGGATAAAGATACCGCCGGCAATGAGGCCGGCCTTTTTTAGTCGGGACAGCTTTTCTTCACGTCGTTTGGTTTCATAGTCGTCTTCCGGCTCCGGGGTCCGGTTTCTGCCACAAATATATACCCCTGAAAGGCGGCATCGAATTCGGTACGTGAAACCGTTGTATCCCTGCCTTCTTCATAGCCATACGTTACCTGTGTATCACTCAGTGCGGTTACCAGTACAAAATCGTTCAGTGTATCGCTGATTTTATGAAATGAAAGGAAGGGGATTGGTACTTTATGAATATCGGTGGCTTTCAGCTTAAAGGCATTGCATGGGATATTATACTCCTGAAAGGTGGTGGTAAGGCATCGCATTGCCGGATAATACGGATTGGATTCCAGCGATTTCTTCATTGATGAAGCCGTTACCTTCACGCCCAGCATGGCTACATAACGGCTTGCCAGAAAAGGTAATTGAGAAGAGATAAAGGCATTCATAGCATTGGTTCGGAAGGGGCTGCAAGGTATTAAAACTATTGATTTTATCCGGCACACCAGGTGAGGATATAATCGTGAAAATATGTGTAGTGCAACGGAAGCCCAAGCATGGGTTCTCCTTTTCGGATGTCGCCGCGGAAGGTTCCACGCCGTGCGGTATGGAAGGGATGTATACGCAGTTCGTCTTTGAAGATCACTTCCCGTTCACTGTATACTTTATAAAGGGTTTCCTTGGCACTCCACACCAGGGTGATGCCTTCGGTTTGTTCGTCTGCATCGAAAAAGTATTCCTCATCATGCATGAATTTATGGGCCACCTTGTGAATTCTCGGGTCGATGCGTTCCAGGTCGATGCCTACCTTATGCTTCTCGCTTACAATCACGGCCGTATAGTCGTGCGAGTGGGTGATGGATACATGCAGGCCGATACTGTGGGGTTTTCCAAAGGCATCCTTTACAATGGGTTCCATCATGCCGGCATACTGAAAACATAAAAGCCGGGTGCTGAGAAACTGGCTGTTGTGCAGTGCCTTCTGCTGCATGTCAGCGGTCATGCCGTGCAGCGCCAGGTTCTTGTAAGGTTCCAGCAGGGTTGCAAGCTCCGAAGCCTCTTCCTGTATATGCCACACAAAAAGGGAATAGTATTCGGTATTTATAATACGGTGAATGGGCATTGGGTTTTATTTTAATCTTCTACACTATCGGCAAACTGCATCTCGTACAGCATTTTATAAGTGCCTTCTTTTTCCAGCAGGGCCGTATGGTTTCCGCGTTCAATGATCTGTCCGTGTTTCATCACCAGTATTTCGCGGGCATGCTGTATGGTGCTGAGGCGGTGGGCAATCACAATAGCGGTTCGGTTGTGGAGCAGCACGTCAATGGCTTTCTGTATCACCTCTTCCGAAGCCGAATCAATGGACGAGGTGGCTTCATCGAGGATGAGAATGGCCGGCTCATGCACCAGCACCCGGGCAAAGGAGATGAGCTGCCGTTGTCCGGTAGAGAGGGTACTGCCTCGTTCCATCACATTGTAATCATACCCACCCGGCAACTGCATAATGAACTCGTGGGCACCCACGGCACGGGCGGCATCTTCAATGCGTCGTCGCGAGATGCGGTCATCAAAAAGCGCGATGTTGCCGGCAATGCTGCCATGAAATAAAAATACGTCCTGCAATACCATGCCTACGTTACTTCGTAGGTAAGGCAATGCGAAATCACGCACCGGTATGCTATCAATTTCTATCTGCCCGGCCTCACATTCATACAACCGGTTGATGAGATTGATGAGTTGCCGTTTTCCCGAACCGGTGGCACCCACAATGGCCGTAGTGGTTCCTTTTTCCACTGTGAACGATACATCTTTCAGTACCGGCTGTCCGGCTACATAGGCGAACGATACGTTACGAAATTCGATGCGGCCTTGCAGAGGCGTGGTAAGGGTGCCGGTATTTATTTCGGTATGCGACGGGTCGTCGATGAGTTTAAAAACCCGTTCTGCTGCCACCATCCCCATCTGCATGGTGTTGAACCGGTCGGCAATGATGCGTATGGGCCGGTAAAACATGTTGATGTACATGATGAAGGCCGTGATCATACCCGGAGTAACACCCCGCTGGCTGAGTACGCTGTGCAGTCCGTACCAGATGATGAGGGCAATAGACAAGGCGGTAACAATTTCCACTACCGGAAAGAAAACCGAATAGGCCATGATTCCGCGTATGTTGGCTGAGGTATGTTCTTTGTTTATCTTTTTAAACTTCTCCATCTCCTGGGCCTCCACCCCGAAGATCTGAACTACCTGCATCCCCTGAATATGCTCCTGCACAAAAGCATTGAGGCGGGCCACGGCATTACGTACCGACTGGAACGAATCGCGCACCTTGTTCTTGAAAATATTGGCAGCGATAAGCAGGAGTGGAAACACCGAAAGGGAAACGAGGCTCAGTTCCCAGCTTTGCCAGAACATGAAAAACAGGATGAGCACAATTTGCAGGATATCGCCGCTTATGGTGATGAGTCCTTCCGAGAAATTATCGGCGATGGTTTCGATGTCGTTCACCGTGCGTGTTACGAGTGTACCCACCGGGGTGCGGTCGAAGAAGGGGAGGCGGAGCTGAAGGATGAAATGATATACTTTTTTACGCAGGTCGCGTATCACATTCTGACCAATGAGTTGGGTGAGGTATCCCTGTAAAAACTGAAACAGGGTTTGTATCAGCAGCATACCAGCCAGCAGGGTAATAAGCATGAGCAGCTGAACCTCATCTTTTTTGGCAATGGAATGGTCGATGGCATACTGCACCAGCACCGGGCGCACGGCACCAAGCACAGCCATGCCGATGGTTACCAGTGCAGCCCATACCACCAGGGCAGCATAGGGCCGGGCCATGCCATAGATACGACGCATGATGCGAAAGTCGAAGGCTATGCCGGTGGATGATTTTTCTTTTGCCATGGAAAAAGATTGTGGTGCAAAAATGCATTAAAAATGGGGAAAGGGATTGAGAGGTTTAGAAGTTTAGGGTTTAGGAGTTTAGATTAAGGTTGAGGGAAAATGAAGAATTAAAAATGAAGAATCATTGTTGTCCGGTAAAAAAATAAAAAGGGAAACCTGAGTTTCCCTTCTATGGTGTATTTTTGAGTTACCACACCAAAAAACACAACCATGAACAAAGGTACAATTTTTACCGGACAGCCAATTTTTACCCAGGTTCTTTCGCTAATACCAAAATCTATTGTAAAAGAAGTTTGTAAAAGACATCAATCTGATCATTATTCTAAGAAATTCTTCTTTCATGACCATCTAGTTACTATGCTTTTTTCTTCTTTCCATTCCTGTTCCGGATTGCGTGAAGTGATTACGGGAATGCAAGCTGAAGGCGACAGATTGAGACATCTTGGGTTAAAAAACACACCTCGTAAGAGTACGCTGGCCGATAGCAATGTGAAACGATCGCATAAAGCCTTTGAGGAGTTGTTTCATCAATTAGTGTCTCATTTTTATAAAAGTTTACCGGACAGCCGATCCAAAAACGATATCAGACGACTATTTATTATTGACTCTACGACGTTTACTCTTTTTAGCAGTGTAATGCGCGGAGCTGGTACTTATGGCTTAAATGGCAAGAAAAAAGGGGGAGCTAAAGCACATGTAGTGCTGGATTCACTAACAGACACCCCTGTATTCATTAGGATAACAGAAGGCAGAATGTCTGATAAAACGTTCCTCAACCATTTAAATATTCCTTCCAATTCGACTGTTGTCTTAGATAAAGGGTACAATCAATACAATACCTTTTCGGGCTGGTCACGTAATGATATCAGGTGGTTCACAAGATTAAATAATGCTGCGGTTTATGAAACAATGGAAGAACTTCCTTTAGCGGAAGAGCAGATTGGATTGGGTGTCTTGGATGATCAAATAATTAAATTAGGAAATCCGAAGACACGTAAGCAAACACCGCTGCAGGACGCACGATTAGTTCGATATTGGGATAAAGAATCAAAACGCGAATTTCTATTTGTCACCAATGATTTTACAAGTACACCTTATGAGGTGGCTGAGATGTATCGTCGCCGATGGCAAATAGAAATGTTTTTTAAAAGACTCAAGCAAAACTTCCCTCTCAAATGCTTTTTAGGCGACTCTGAAAATGCAATCCGTATTCAAATCTGGTGCAGTTTGATAAGTGACTTATTGATCAAGGTCGTAATGGATAAAATGCAGACAAAAAGGAAATGGTCATTCGCAAATCTCAGCGGACTTATTCGAATCCATTTAGGTACCTATATCAATCTGTGGGCATTCCTGAAAAACCCTGAAAAATCATTACTAAACTATAAACCACCGGATCGACCTATTCAAACAACGTTATTTTAGGGGGCTTACTTTTTATAGCGGGAACTCAAGTCACTATAAACCACCGGATCGACCTATTCAAACAACGTTATTTTAGGGGGCTTACTTTTTATAGCGGGAACTCAAGTCAATGGAATTAAGGCTTTCAGCTCATTAATCCATCGTTTCTAACTTTTACCGGACAGCAATGATTTACTATTTACCATTTACCATCGACCACCTACCATTTACCATCTACCATTTTCTTACCTTCGCACCTTAATTGAAACCGCCTCATCACGCAGGCCTTCAACCCCCGATTTATGAGAGACGTCCGTACCCGTTATGCCCCAAGCCCCACCGGGTTTCAACACCTGGGTGGAGCCCGCACCGCCCTGTATTGCTATTTGTTTGCCCGACACCACGGAGGCAAGTTCATCCTGCGTATCGAAGATACCGACAAGAAACGCTATGTGGCCGGCGCTGAACAATACATCTTCGACTTCCTCAAATGGAGCGGCATGGTGTGCGATGAGGGCCCTCAGGTTGGCGGTAACCATGGCCCGTACCGTCAGTCGGAACGATTCCATCTCTATGGCCAGTTTGCCTCCCAGCTGCTCGACAGCGGACATGCCTACTATGCCTTCGATACGGAAGAGGAACTGGAGGCCCTGAAAAAAGATGACGAAACCGCCAGCTATAACGCGGCCCACCGTATGCGTATGAAAAACGCCTTCACCCTCCCCGCCGATGAGGTGAAACGCCGCATCGACACCGGTGAACCCTATGTGATCCGCCTCAAAACACCCGATGCGGAAGATATCACCTTCGTGGATATGATACGCGGAGAGATCACCGTGAACTCGCGTGAACTCGACGACAAGGTGCTGATGAAGTCGGACGGCACGCCCACCTACCACATGGCCAACGTGGTCGACGACCACCTCATGGAGATCTCGCACGTAATACGGGGCGAAGAATGGATATCATCCACACCCACCCACGTGCTGCTGTACCGATACCTCGGCCTCAGTGCTACCATGCCGGAGTTCGCCCACCTGCCCCTCATCCTGAAACCGGAAGGGCAAGGGAAACTCAGCAAACGCGACGGCGATAAATTCGGCTTGCCGGTATATCCCCTCTCGTTCATCGACCCGGAAAAGAAAGAAGCCGTGAGCGGCTTCCGTGAGATCGGCATGCTGCCCGATGCGTTCATCAATATGATCGCCTTCCTGGGCTGGAACCCCGGTACCGAACAGGAAATATTCTCTATGGATGAACTTATCAAAGCCTTCACCATCGACAAGGTGAGCAAGTCGGGTAGCCGCTTCTCCTTCGATAAGGCCAAATGGTTCAACGAACATTATATAAAATCTACAGACAACGAAACCCTGGCCCGTATGCTGCAGCCCCTGGCCCACGAGCGTTACGGGGTATCGGATATCGGCTACCTCGCTACCGTGTGCGGCCTGATGAAGGACCGAATCTCCTTTGTGAAAGACATCATCACCAAAGGCGCATACTTCTTCATCCATCCGCTCACCTACGATGCCGGTGCCTTGTCGAAACTGAAACCTGTCATCAGTGCCGCGCAGGTGGAAGGCATCATTGCCGCCCTTAAAACCTTACCGATGGATGATGCCGCGAAAGCCGAAGCATCATTGAAGGAACTCACTGCATCACTTACCATAAAGATCGGAGACCTGATGAAGTTTCTCCGCCTCAGTCTAGTAGGGGAGTTGTCGGGCCCTCCGGTGCCGGAGCTGATCCTCATGCTCGGCACAGAGACCTCCGTCCAGCGGGTGCAACATTGCTTTGAAGCCATGCAGAAATAAGCGAAGCCTTTCGCTTCTCCGCATCCCTGAACACATCCAAACGTAATTGCATTAAAAAAAAGAAACCATCATGGAAGAGATAAAAAACGAACCGGAACGTTCGTTGAACTTTTTAGAAGAACTGATCGAAGAAGATCTGAAGTCGGGTCGTTATAAAAGCATCGTCACCCGCTTCCCGCCCGAACCCAACGGATACCTGCACATTGGCCATGCCAGCAGTATCTGCCTCAACTTCGGACTCACCAAAACCTTTCCAGGTTATACCAACCTCCGTTTCGACGATACCAATCCGGAAACGGAAGAGACGGAATACGTGGAAAGCATCAAAGACGATATTCGCTGGCTGGGATTCACCTGGGCCAACGAGCGGTATGCCTCCGACTATTTCGACACCCTGTACGAATTTGCCGTGAAGCTCATTAAAAACGGACTGGCCTATGTGGATGAACTCAGCGCCGAGCAGATGGCCGAGCTGAAAGGCACACCAACCGAGCCGGGGAAAGACAGCCCCTACCGCAACCGTAGCGTGGAAGAGAACCTCGACCTCTTTGCCCGTATGAAGGCCGGTGAGTTCCCCGATGGTTCACGCACCCTCAGGGCCCGCATCGACATGGCCCATATCAACATGCTGATGCGTGACCCGATCCTTTATCGCATCAAGCATGCGCACCACCACCGCACCGGCGACAAATGGTGCATCTACCCTATGTACGACTTCGCCCACGGACAAAGCGACTCCATCGAGAACATCACCCATTCCATTTGTACCATGGAGTTTGTGCCCCACCGCGAACTCTACGACTGGCTCATCGAGAAACTCGAAATTTATCCGAGCCATCAGTATGAATTTGCACGCCGCAATATCAATTACACCGTCACCAGCAAGCGCAAGTTGTTGCAACTGGTGAACGAGAAACATGTGAGTGGATGGGACGATGGGTTGCGCCGCCGCGGCTATACCCCCGACAGCATCCGTGAGTTCTGCGAACGCATCGGCATTGCCAAACGGGAGAACGTGGTGGATGTGGGCCTGCTCGAGTTTTGCGTACGCGAACACCTCAACCGAATTGCCCTGCGTCGTATGGTGGTGTTCGATCCGCTGAAGGTGGTGATCACCAACTGGCCCGAAGCACAAACCGAAGAACTGCACAGCGAGAACAATCCCGAAGATGAGAACGGGGGTACACGCCGGGTGCCGTTCGGCCGGGAGTTGTTCATTGAACGCGACGACTTCATGGAGAATCCTCCGAAGAAATATTTCCGTCTGGCCCCGGGCCAGATGGTGCGGCTGAAGAGTGCCTACATCATAAAATGCGAAGAGGTGGTGAAAGATGCGGAAGGTAAGGTAACCGAGGTGCATTGCACCTACCTGCCCAACAGCCGCAGCGGCCACGACACCTCGGGCTTAAAAGTTCAGGGAACCCTGCACTGGGTATGTGCGGCCCATGCCGTAAAGGTAGAGGTACGCGAGTACGACCGCCTGTTCAGCGTGGAGAATCCGGCCGATGAGGAAGGTGACTTCAAGTCGTACATCAACCCGAACAGCCTGCATATAATATCGGAAGCCTATGCCGAACCGGCCCTGGCCGATGCCACGCTGACCGACCGTTACCAGTTCATCCGCAAAGGATATTTCTGCCTCGACAAGGATTCGGTGAGCGGAAAACCCGTGTTCAACCGCACGGTGACCCTGAAAGACGGGTGGAGCAAGGCCTCGAAGTAACAAAAGCTTCACACGGCATGCTGCTTTTATTGACAAACATCAAGAAGAAGTAGGCAGGTTCTTTTCACCTTTGACGTGTTTCACATGCATACTACCGTAATGTATTATGCATCCGAATAAACTACAAACTATCTACTATAATTTTATGCAAAACAAAGTATCCTTTCAACAGGCCCTTATGGCCGGGCTTTATGCCCTCATCATTGCCACCGTGGGCAACGTCATTGTATTTTATGTATCAACATCCCTTAACGCGATCACTTCCGATTTCCTGCTGGATGATGGTAAACCCCTTACGGTTTTCCATGCCATCTTCTCATCGGCGGTGTCCACCATTCTGGCGACGCTGGTGTTCTATCTCCTCGAACGTTTTACCAATAACGGGTACAAACTGTTTCTCATTATCTCAGTGATCATATTCGTATTGTTTGCCATTCCTCCCTTCAAGATCCCGGGTGTTTCCACGGCCTATGCCATGGCCCTTGAGGTGATGCATGTGGTGGTGGTGGTGCCGTTGTTGTTTTTCATCAACAGGGCGGTGAACGCAGCGAAAGCATCCTGAGATATTCCGTTTCTTATTATGAAAAAGATAAGGGCCGGTGATTCACCGGCCCTTTTTTATGGAGAATACCCAAATCGGGCATCAAGAATCATAGTCAATTGTTAGTCCCAGAATTTGATAGGGATATTGAGTGAAACCACATACGTGAAGAGTTTCATTTTAACTTCCGGGGCCGCCCTAAGGCTTTTGTTCACCACGACACCGTTTTCGAAATTAAAGGGGTTAACAGTGAATTGCTGGCCGAGGATTCCGGCATTAAAGCCCACGTTGGATTTTCCTTTGTTTTTAAGAGTTCCGTACAGCATCACTTCGTATTGAAGATTATTCCCCTTCTGGGTCCATGTTTTGTTGTTAAAGAAGTTCTTTATCACGGTGCCGCGGATGAAGAATCCTTTATAAAGGGTTACGCACAAATTGCCCGAGAAGCCACCCGACCAGGCCGAAACCTTATCGGTATTGTTGGTTCCCTGTATGGATCCGGTAGAATAATAGATCCCGCGGGAGAAGGGACTTGCATAAACATCGTTGTTGAACAGGGAAAACTGGGTGCCTGCATAGATGCTCAGCAAGTTTTTAATAGGTAAGCCGAGGGCAAAGCGCATATCCAGATAGGTATGGTTCTTGGCAATGAGGTATTGCGCGTTTTCAAAGGTGCTTTTCTTAAAAGGGTTATTGGTAGAAGCGGAGAGGATGAACCGGGGCTGGATCACCTCGATTGCCACCTTCCAGTTGGTGAAGGAATACTTGTCTGTTTGGTAGCCGGTAGCCTTTACGGGGCTGCTCACATTGCCAGAGCTAGAGAAGTCGAACAGGAGCGGGGTGTAGGTGAATGATCCGCGATGCACGCCGAGAGTCCATGCAGCATAGCTGATCTGGGCGCTGGCAACCAGAGATGATAAAAGAAGAGTGAGGGTAAGAAAACGTTTCGTCATAAAAGCATTGTTTTTGAAGTGCGCGAATTTATAAAACCACGCATTTCTAAACAATACTTAATGAATGCCGTTGGCGGCCAGATAGCGTTCGGCATCGAGGGCGGCCATACAACCGGTACCTGCGGCGGTGATGGCCTGGCGGTATACTTTATCCTGGGCATCGCCGCAGGCGAATACACCTTCAACATTTGTTTTTGAACTGCCGGGCTGGGTAACGATATAGCCTTGTTCGTCCATGCTGATGAAATCCTTGAAGATGCCGGTGTTGGGCTGGTGACCAATGGCCACAAAGAAACCCTGGATCACGATCTCACGTTTTTCGCCGGTCACATGGTTTTTGATGATGGCCGATTCTACGCCGTTCTCTCCTTTGATCTCTTCCGTTTCGCTGCTGAAGAGGATCTCGATATTGGGTGTATTCTGTACGCGGTGTTGCATGGCTTTGGAAGCGCGGAACACATCGCGACGCACGATCATATATACTTTGTTGCAAAGTTTGGCTAGGTAGCTGGCTTCTTCGCAGGCAGTATCGCCGGCGCCCACAATGGCCACGTCTTTGCCGCGGTAGAAGAACCCGTCGCAAACGGCGCAGGCACTCACCCCACCGCCCATGTTGCGCAGGCGGGTCTCACTTTCCAGTCCCAGCCATTTGGCGCTGGCGCCGGTGGCAATGATGACGCTGTCGGCGGTGATCTCTTTTTCATCGTCGATCCACACTTTAAGCGGGCGGGAGTTGAAGTCGACTTTGGTAGCCATGCCGGTGCGCACATCGGTTTTAAAGCGCAGGGCCTGTTCACGGAACTGCTGCATCATCTCCGGTCCCTGCACGCCGTTGGGGAATCCGGGATAGTTCTCCACCTCGGTGGTGATCATGAGTTGTCCGCCGGGTTCCATCCCTTCATACAACACAGGTTTCAGGTCGGCGCGGGCGGCATAAACGGCAGCGGTAAAACCGGCCGGTCCCGAGCCAATGATCAGGCATTTAACGTGTTCCATACTAACGGGCAAAAATACAAATAAATTGATGACTTGGTGGATGGTAGATAGTAGATGGTCAATGGTCGATGGTACTGCGTTCTTTGGGCTTATGATAATACTTCGTGCTTTGAGGAATGGTAAAGCGTGAAGAGTAAAAAGTATATAGATTGGTAAATAGTAAATGGTAAATGTAGGGCTGCTAATGCTTAACCTTGGCCTCAACCTCAACCTCAACCTTGACCTTTCCTAAACGCTAAACCCTCAACCCTACATCTCATCGGTGGTTGAGTGAATCGAAACCTCCGGTGGGAAGACGGGCAGATGTGTTTTTCTCGCAGAGCCCCGATTGGCATCGGGGGCAGAGTTTGCAGAGAAAAGAGAATTCATTCGAAGGTGATTCGGTTTGTATTCTGTATTTATAATTTTTCATTCTTAATCCACCCCATCCACCTCAACAACCTTCATAGAGCCGGTCGCGACTTTCCCCTACAGAGGTTGAAAACGGGAATCCACGATTTACCTTTCACGTTTCATAGCATGTTATTTTCCGTCATAGG